>JAHJJU010000096.1 GCA_018822805.1 bacterium | reverse complement strand
AATCTTAGGATGAGAATGGTTTTAGCTAGGCTTCAACGAAAAACTATTAAGTTTTCTAAGTCTTGGGAGAGGCTTGAATATTCTGTGAACCTTGTCATTAATCGTTATAATCGTCAACTACTTTGAGATGCATGACCCAATTTAAAACTTTTGAAAAAAAATGAAACATCAACAGATAAAGTAATAAACCAAAAATATTCTTTTGAAAAAGATTATAATAATCCTAAAGTATTAAAAGTTATAGATAACTCAACTAGAAAGTTAGTACTTCAGTTAAATCACCAAAGTCCAATAGATAGTATTACCGTTAATAGAGATGGAAAACAGATTTTAAGCTGGAGTTATAAAGAAATTAAGTTATGGAATAAAAAACGAGAATTATTAGCTTTAAGTCATGAACAACATCCCATAAAAAAAATGAAATTTAGTTACGATGGAGATAAGTTTATTAGCTTAGGTTCAAATAAGATAAAAGTATGGGATAGTAAAACTGGAAATAGTTTTTTTGTTTTAGAACATGATGATTTATATAGAATGAGGGATTTTCAGTATTATAAAAATCTAAATGAAATTATTACTTGGGGAGATAGTAAAGTAAGAATATGGAATATTGATAATAATAAACAGGTATTAGTTTTAAAACATAGTTCTGAAATATCTAATATTAGATTATCAAATGATAAAAATAAAATTTTAGTATGGGGTAGAAATAATATTAAAATGTGGGATAAGAAAACAGGACAAAATTTATTATCTTTAACCTTTAATAATCACGTTTTAAACGCAAAGTTTAATAAAAACGAAACAAAAATTTTTATTAATACTGGTACATACAAAACAACGGATTCTTATGAGTACAATTTATATCAAAAAAAAGATTTAGTTAAAGGATATTACCCATTAGAAGCCCAAGTAGAAACAGGAACCTATCTAACCCCATCAGGAGAAGTAAAAGCTCTAACTAGAGAAGAATGGCTCCAAAAAAAGAAAAAATACGAACAAATCCTAAAAGAGTCAAATCCATGACCCAAAACTACAAAACCTACCAAAAAACCCTAAAAACCACTTTCTCAAAAATCCCCCTAATCTTCCAAGAGAACAACTACCTCCCCACCGAAGATATCTATATAGAGTTGGCTCTATCGGACTACTCTACTGATGTGGTAACCATATTTCATACAACTTCCTCCTAATCTTCCTTTATTTTTGGTGACTACTGAAAATTAAAACATATTGAGACAATATTTAGCAGAAATAAGAAATATCTTATAACCAACTAATCATGATGGAAAACATAATGGAAAATGTGAAGGTCATGAGTTTTTAAAAATTCATAAGTAGCTCTAAACTTCCTTCCTCTGTACATAACTCGCCAAATCACTGTCCATACTAATCAAGTGGGCATCGAACCAGTAGGGTAATTTTTCAATATAGTAAGCTTTCATCATGTTTTGTCCAAAGATGGTTGGGTTCATATTGATGAAGTAGTTCATCTCAGCTAAGACTTTGGCGTGTTCCTCTTTGTGTTCTCTTTTGGTGGGGTAACTAATGTTCTCCATTAACTCTTCTTCGGCTTGAAAGTGCTTTTGGGTGTGTGAGTAGAGTTCTGTAAGTTTGCTCTTTATACTTTGGGTGGAGTTTGAATCAACACTGTTATAGATGTCTAAAAACTCTTGATGAAGCCTGTCCATCAGTTCGTTTTTAAGTAGATGTTTCTCATCTTCAAATTTTTTAATCATTATTTGTTTCTCCTCGTTATCTATAAGTATGCAATTTCTATTCCAACAGTTCATTAAAACTTTAAGGGAACACTATATGCAAATGTCAAAAGGACTATTAATTTAAAAGAAGGAAAAACCATGTCAGTATTAATAACCGATGAGTGTATCAATTGTGATGCTTGTGCTTTAGAGTGTCCTGTGGCAGCAATTTTAGATGATGCCAATGAGAAGAATCCAAGTGATTCAAAATATTATGTTAAACCAGAGAGTTGTGTTGAGTGTGTGGGACATGCTGATCTGCCACGATGTGCCGAGGCTTGTCCAACAGAAGGGGCGATTGTTTGGGATATGCCGTATACAGTCGAGTATGAAGAGTATTTTTCCAAAGGCAATAAAGAGGGAATATACAATATTCGTGAGCATAAAAAGAAAGGTTTAATGCTTCCATCAGTCAAAGCTCAATCGTTTAAAGAGGATATTGATATGGAGACACGAAAAGCCCGTTTGAATGTAGGTCAGTTTTAGTTTTGTCTATAAATTATACAGTGAACTGTTTTATATTGTATCATGTTGTGATATAGTAGGGGTATGAAAAGTTTAATATTTACAGATTTAGACGGCACCTTTTTAAATCATCACAACTACTCTTTTGAAGAGTCTTTTGAGGCTCTTCAAAGAGTTAAAGTGCATGAGATACCACTGATTTTTACCACCAGTAAAACCAAGGCTGAAGTTGAGCTTTTACAACAAAAGGTTGGTATATCTGAACCATTTATTGTTGAAAATGGTGCAGCCCTTTTTATCCCCTCTGATTACCACAATTTTGATTTGTCGCTGTTAGAGAGTTATGAAGATAAAAAGATAATGGCTTTTGGAAAACCTTACAAGAAGGTCTTAGAGTTTTATAATCTCTACAAAGATGAGTTTGGCATGGTCGGTTTTAGCGACATGCCTGATAGTCAAATTACTGAGTTAACAGGCTTGAGTACAGCTGAGGTATTTTTAGCACGGCAACGAGAATTTACCGAACCCTTTATACTCAAGGATGTCTCAAAATTTGAAGAGTTAGAGAAATTGACTCTATGTTATGAGCTCAAAGTAACCAAAGGTGGGCGTTTTTACCATTTGATGGGAGAGATGCAAGACAAAGGAATCGCCGTGATGGAGACCGTGGCTCTATTTGAAAAGCTTTATGGTAGTAAAATAAAATCCATAGCCTTGGGCGATAGCCAGAATGACCTAGCGATGTTGGAGCGTGTTATGGTTCCCATTGCCATTCAAAATCATAAAGGTGAATATGTGGGTATGGATTTGAAAAATATTCAAACATCCACCCATCAAGGCAGTAAAGGTTGGAATGAGATGATTTTAAAAAATGTCTAAAAAAGAGAAACTCACTAAGCTTTATTATCAGGCATTAAAAGCCATTGAAGCAGATGAAATTATTCGTCAGAACATTCGACTAACTTCTAAAAATTTCTATATTCATGGAGTAAAATACCCTCTAAAAAGTTTTAACAATCTCTACATTTTTGCTGTAGGAAAAGCTGGGTACAGCATGGCAAAGGCTTGTGAAGATGTTTTAGGAGGACAGATTAAAGGTGGGGTGGTTATCTCTCATCAAAAAGGTCAACTTAAATATTTGAAACATCGTACATCTACACACCCTTTGGTCTCTAAAAAAAGTATAGAAAGTGCTGATTTAATGATTACAGAGATGCAAAAGATGAAGCAAGAGGACAGATTTATTTTTCTACTCTCAGGTGGTGCATCAGCGATGATAGAAAAACCGATTGATGGTTTAAGTTTAGAGGATGTTCAAAAAATATCATCGGCACTTCTGGGTTCAGGTATTGACATAAAAGCACTGAACAGTGTACGTAAGTCTATCTCTCAGATTAAAGGGGGAAAACTGGCAAATTTTGTTAAAGCCAAAGGGGACGTGTTGGTTTTAAGTGATGTGATTGGTGATGATTTGAACACCATCGGTTCATCACCCATGATGAATGGAGCATTTGAACATTATATTATTGGGAACAATGGCATTGCACTAGAAGCTGTAAAAAAGCAGATTGAAAAGCGTGTTGAGAAGACAAAAATTATCACGACCACACTGAATAAATCATCGCAAGAAGCAACGGAGTACATTGTCAAAAAAATTAAAAAATATGATAAGAAGTATGAGAGTTTTTGTTTGCTCTTTGGAGGTGAGACCACCACGACCGTTAAGGGTTTAGGAAGAGGTGGACGTAATCAAGAGTTGGCTTTGCGACTGTTACTTCAAGAGGTTATGACTCAAGATATCTCAATACTTTGTGCAGGAAGTGATGGCATCGATGGTAATTCTCCTGCTACAGGAGCATTTTTGGATTTTGATATTTATAAGAAGATGAAAGAACAGGCGTTAAATCCAAAAGAGTACTTAAAAAATAGCGATAGCTATGGTTTTTTTAAAGAGCTAGAGTATGACTTTACCATAGGGGCTACAGGCACGAACGTAATGGATTTTATAATAATACTTAAGGAGAAGTAAAATGGCAGATTTTTTTCAAAATGGAAGCATCACCACCCTACAACACGTGGCAGAGAGGTCATTAGAGAGCATAGAAGAGGAGCTTGAAAAATTCGCCAAAAGACGTAATATGGTTCTATTGTTACCTGCACTCTACTCTGAGTTTGAAACTCCTGCAATGCAGACGATTTTAAAAGAGCTCAAAGGGGTGAAGTATCTTTATAAAATTATCTTAGGACTTGACAGAGCCACCAAAGAGGAGTTCGAAAAGGTTAAAAAGATTATGTCAACCTTGGATGTGCGTGTTGATGTCTTGTGGAATGATGGACCAAATGTACAAAAACTCTATCAAGTCTTTAAAGACCAAGGGTTTAACAGCATCGATATTAAAGGGAAAGGAAGAAACGTCTGGACGATGATTGGTTACGCGTTGTCCGATAAAGATGCTTATGCCTATGCCCTGCATGATTGTGACATTGTGAACTACAGCCGTGAGATTCCTGCACGACTTTTTTACCCCATTGTACATCCTGCTATTGATTTTGAGTTTAACAAAGGGTACTACTCACGCGTGACCGACAAGTTACATGGAAGGGTAACGCGACTCTTCTATTCTCCATTGATTAAAGCCCTTAAAAAAACCTATGGAGCCAGTGAATATTTGGACTATATGGACAGTTTTAGGTATGCACTCTCAGGTGAATTTGCGTTTATTAGAAGTTTGGCACGAGGTATTCGTATCTCTCCAACTTGGGGACTTGAGGTCTCGACACTGAGTGAAGTGTATGAAAATACCTCAGTACGACGAATTTGTCAAACAGAGATTATGGAGAGTTACGAGCATAAACATCAAGAGTTAAAAGGCTCTAATGTTGACACAGAGCTTGATGGTGGGGTGGCTAAAATGTCCATTGATATTGCTCAAACCATTTTTAGAGTAATGGCACAACGAGGGGTTATCTTTTCAGCCGAGTCGTTCATGACCTTAAGGGCTTCATTTTTTCAAGAGAGTCGAAAAGCAATTGCCCGTTATGATGCTGTAGCCAAGTTTAATGCTTTGGATTTTGATAGAAAAAAAGAGATTGAAGCCGTGGAGACTTTTGATAAATCCTTGCATAAAGCCTGTGAAGAGTTCCTTTCCGACCCATTAGGTGTTCCGTCACTCTCTGCTTGGATTAGTCTACGTTCTGTACTTCCTGAAATCTCAGAACAATTTATAGAAACTGTTAAAAAGGATAACGAATAATCATGAAGAATAATGAAGAAAATGATGAAGATAAATTGGAACGCATTAAAGCTTCACTGGAGTCAATTTATAGCAAAGAAGATGCTTTTTTGGCGTATGATGCTTTGTCCAAACTTATCACCGAGTATCAAGAAAAAATAGAGAGTAAACCTTATCTGTTAAGTGAAAAAGATGTTATTCTTATTACCTATGGTGACCAGATTTTTCATGAGGGTGAAACAGCATTGGCAACACTCAATCGCTTTTTAAATGAGTATGTTCAAGATTGTATTAACAGTGTGCATATTTTACCTTTTTATCCCTATTCGAGTGATGATGGATTCTCCATTGTCGATTATAAAGGGGTTTGTCCACTCAAAGGTTCATGGCGAGATATTAAGGCATTAAGTCAAAACCATCGCCTGATGTTTGATGGGGTCATCAATCACATGAGTCAACTTAGCCCTTGGTTTGAAAAGTTTCTAGCCAATGATCCTGAGTATTATAATTTTTTTACCGAGCTTGATCCCTCTTTGGATTTAACAGCTGTGGTACGACCACGAACCACTCCTGTGCTTACTGAATTTAATGATGATGAAGGAAAAATACGCAATATTTGGACAACCTTTAGTGCTGATCAAGTTGATTTGAATTATGCCAACTATAAGGTACTCATCAAACTTTTAGATGTTCTACTTTTCTATGTAGAGAAGGGTGCTTCTCTTTTAAGGCTTGATGCCATTGCCTTTATATGGAAAGAGGTGGGGACATCTTGTGTACATCTTCCTCAGACGCATGAATTGATTCAACTCATGCGTGAGGTGATTCATGCTGTTGCACCTGAAGTCATCATCATTACAGAGACCAATGTTCCACATGATGAGAACATCTCTTATTTTGGCAAAGGCGATGATGAGGCACAGATGGTTTATAATTTTGCCTTGCCTCCACTCTTGGCTTTTTCTATTTTAGAAGGCGATACCACCAAACTAACAGCATGGGCAGAGAGTTTAGAACTTCCTTCAGATAAGGTCTGTTTCTTTAATTTTACAGCCAGTCATGATGGGGTTGGTGTACGGGCAGTCAGTGATATTTTGGATGATAAAGAGTTAAACTTTTTGGTGAACTCTTGTGAAGCTCATGGTGGTTTGGTTTCGTATCGAACGGTAGGCGAAGAGAAGTCTCCCTATGAATTAAATTGCAGTTATATCGATATTTTAACCAGTCCTAAAGAGGACGATGCTTTACGACTGAAAAGAATGATACTCTCACAAGCTGTGGTCTTAGCCATGCCAGGCGTTCCGGGTATTTACTTTCACTCATTGGTAGGTTCACAAAGTTATTATGAAGCTGTACGAAAAACGAGACGAAATCGAGCCATTAACCGAGAGAAACTAAACTTTGATAACATTAAAGAGGCGTTAGATGAAGAGGGAGGTTTGCGTAAAAATCTTTTTAAACGTTACAAACAATTAATCTCAATACGGATTAACGAACCCTGTTTTGACCCTTTTTCAAAATTTGAATTTTTAACACTGGGCAAAGAAATCTTTGTTGTGAAACATTATGCCAAAGAGAGTGGTGATTTTATTATCGCCCTACATAACTTTAGTAATAAAGCGATAGAGGTGGATTTATCACCCTATGTAGAGGAGCCATTAATGGATATTATTTCACATCAAGTTATAGAGAATACTATACTTACAATGCAACCTTATGATATATTATGGTTGAAAGAATTAAACAAAGGAAAGAAAAAAAATGATTAAAAAATGTTTATTCCCGGCAGCAGGATACGGAACACGGTTTTTACCTGTCACCAAAGCAACACCTAAAGAGATGTTACCTATTTTAACCAAACCACTCATACAGTATGGAGTAGAAGAGGCAAGTGATGCAGGTATGGACATCATGGCGATTATTACAGGGCGTGGGAAAAGAGCCTTGGTAGAACATTTTGATATCTCTTATGAGTTGGAGCATCAAATTAAAGGAACGTCAAAAGAGGAGTTACTCAGAACAACCAGAGATATTATGGATAAATGTACCTTTACCTTTACGCGACAAACAGAGATGCTTGGTCTTGGTCATGCTATTTTAAAGGGTGAGCCGTTAATTGGCAATGAACCTTTTGGGGTAATTTTGGCCGATGATTTATGTTCTAATGATGAAGGAGAGAATGTTCTAGCTCAAATGGTAAAAATTTATGACCGATACAAATGTTGTGTGGTTGCCATTCAAGAAGTTCCTAAAGAGGAGACCTATAAATATGGGGTGATTGATGGAAAAGAGATTGAAGATGATGTCTTTATTGTTTCAAACATGGTTGAAAAACCAGATCCAGCTGATGCCCCGTCTAATTTGGCGATTATTGGTCGTTATATCTTGACTCCAGATATTTTTAGAACCATTGAAGAGACCAAACCTGGAAAAAATGGAGAACTTCAAATTACCGATGCCTTGATGAACCATGCTAAAAAGGGGATGGTGTTGGCGTATAAATTTAAAGGAAAACGGTTTGACTGTGGAAGTGTCGATGGCTTTGTTCAAGCAACCAACCATTTTTATGCGAAGATGAAAAAAGAAGAAAAGTAAATCCTAAGGAACAGTTCTTGTATCTACCTTTTATAGAAAAAAACTATAAAAGGAAAACAGATGAGTTGTTCAAATGGAGGGTCTGTTAATTTCGACCCAAACAATCCAGAAGCTGCTGCGATACAAGAGAAAATAAACAATCACCCATGTTATAGTGAAGGGGCACACCAGCACTATGCGAGAATTCATGTCGCTGTAGCACCTGCGTGTAACATTCAGTGTAACTATTGTAACCGTAAATATGATTGTTCAAACGAGAGTCGACCAGGGGTAACCAGTGGTAAACTTAGCCCTGAAGAAGCTGTTAAAAAGGTACTTTATGTGGGTGGTGACATTCAACAACTCTCTGTGGTGGGCATCGCAGGGCCTGGTGATGCTTTAGCCAATCCAAAAGCAACGTTTAAAACCTTTAGAATGTTGCAAGAAAAAGCTCCTGATTTAAAACTTTGTCTCTCAACCAATGGGCTTCGATTGCCTGAATTTATTGACCAAATTGAAAAATACAATGTTGACCATGTTACCGTAACCATTAACACCGTGGATACCACTGGAGAGATAGGTTCTGAAATTTACCCATGGATCAATTGGGGTCATAAAAAAATCTTTGGTAAAGAGGGAGCCCAAATTCTTTTAGAGCAACAACTTAAAGGGATTGAGATGTTAACAGAACGAGGTATTTTGGTTAAAGCCAACTCGGTTCTCATTCCTGGTATTAATGATAAAGATTTACCCAATGTGGCGAAAAAACTCAAAGAGATGAATGTCTTTTTACACAACATTATGCCACTGCTCAGCTCTCCAGAGTTTGGAACCAAATTTGGACTCGATGGTGTTCCAAGTGCCACCGATCAAGAGCAGATGGCAGCCCAAGAGGCGTGTGGAATGGACATGAAACTGATGCAACACTGTCGTCAATGTCGTGCTGATGCTGTAGGACTCATTGGTGAAGATAGAGGGGATGAGTTTACCAAAGAGACCTTTGTGAACATGCAGTTTACAGAATTGGAAAATATTTATAACATTGAAGCCAGAGCTCAAAAACATGAGATGATTGAAAACTGGAGAAGCCACCTAGAGGTTGCCAATGAGCGAATAAAAATCGAACAAGCCACCAAAGAGGAGCTTAGCTCAACAGGTGAAACGAAACTGGTCGCCGTTACCACAGGTGGTGAGGGTATGATTAATATGCATTTTGGTTCAGCACAAGAGTTCTTGGTCTATGAAGCAGGTGACAAAGCGATTAAATTTTTAATGCACCGTAAAATAGAGAGTTCATACTGTTCTGGTCCTGAAAATTGTGATGGAAACAACCCTATAGAAGAGATTAAACAGACGCTTCATGATTGTGATATTCTTCTGACTGAAAAGATTGGAGATTGTCCCATGGATGAGTTAAAAGCCATCAATCTCATTGCCGATGAGAGTTACGCACTGCAACCCATAGAGAAGTCTGTCTTTGATGCAGTACAGAAACATTTCTTTGAAAAAGATGAGATGCTTAAAATGATTTTGGAATCTAAAAAAGCGTAATTTCTTCTTTATCCCGTTATTTAAACGGGACGGTTTACCTCTTATTTTTGTACCATCTCCCTAAAAACGCATTTAATTGATTAGCAAACTCATGAGCATCTTTTTGTCCAAATGCTTTTGGTCCTTTGGTCATTTCTCCTGCATCACGCATCTCTTGCATAAAATTTCTCATGCTTAGGTACTGTTTGATGTTATCTACCGAGTAGAGTTCACCTCTATGGTCAATGGCATGGGCATTTTTAGAGATGATTCTATCAGCTAGAGGAATGTCAGCTGTAATGACAAGGTCATTCTCTTCTACCATATTGACTATTTTATGGTCAGCTTCATCAGCTCCAAGATCTACAACCATGTAGGCAATATGCTTTGATTTTCCTATGTTTATCTTTTTATTGGCAATGACATAGGTCTCTAGTTTTAGGCGTTCAATCGCTTTTAGTACAATGGGTTTGAGTAAATTTGGAAAGGCATCACCATCGATATAGAGTTTCATCTTATCGTATCCATCCCATCAATAACTCATTAATGAAGTAGAGTGAAAAACCAGCCATAACCAATCCACCAATCACATAGAAAAGCTTTTTAGACTTGAGAAGATGCATAAATTTATCAACGCCCACCCCTCGAACGGTTAGGGTAAAGAAGATAAATCCTCCAATACTTCCTGCCAATGCCAAACCCGGTGCCCCCATAAGTTTCATAAATATAAAGGAGACCATGATATTAATCACCAAGGTAATGGTGGCTATTTTGGCTGCTTTGTTATGCTCTTTATTTGCATAGAGAAAGAGTGCAAAAAGTTTTGCCAAACCATAAGGGACAAGACCCAACATATACATGGCTAAAACATTGGCTGTATTGGCAGTCATTTCAGGGGTGTAGGCCCCACGTTCAAAAAGTAACCAAACAATAGGTTCAGCCAGTATCATGCCCATTAGCGTAGCAAATCCAAGTAGGGAAAGAAGTATCCAAAAAACACGGTTTAGGTGTTGGTAGGCTAAAGCTTCATTCCCATGTTTAATCGCTTTTGAGATGGCAGGAAAAAGAGCAATTGATGCTGCAATAGCAATAATGGCAAGGGGCAATTGAAAAATACGGTTGGCATAAAAAAGGTAGGAGATGGAACCTGAAATAAGAAACGATGCCAATATGGTGTCAATAAATGAAGAGATTTGAGGCATGGAGTTTCCCCATACCGATGGGAAAAAGAGTTTGTTAAATTGGCTCTCTTCAGATTTTAAATCTTTTTGTTTATTCTCCTTATTTCGGTATTTCCACCCACCAATGAGAATTCGATGGAGATTAAAACTCTTTATAGCGATGAGGTGAGCCATTACTTGTAAAACACCACCAATCAATACAGAAAATGAAAGAGCAATAATAATGGTTTTAGGCTCCTCTTTCATATAGAGAAAAAGTGCTGCTATCATCGAAAGATTCAATAAGGCTGTAGACATGGCAGAGGTGGCAAAGTGTTCTTTATATTGTAATAAAGTAGCCAAAAAAGTTACTATAAAAACCAAATCTAAATACCAAAAGTTTATGGCTGTTAATGGGGCTGTTTGTTTAATAAGTTCACTACTCCAATCCCAAGCGATGGCACGGGTTAAGAGTTCAGGAAAAAAGGTAACCAATAGTGACATGGCAACCAAAATCAGCATAAAGCGTAAAAAGATAGCCGTGGCAAAGACTCCTTTTTGTTTGGATGCAATAAACGATGGCATAAAAGCTTGAGTAAATGCCCCCTCTGCAAAAATACGGCGAAAAAGGTTGGGCAGTTTAAAGGCAACAAAAAAGATGTCTGTCCAGACAGAAGCACCCAATGCCGATGCCATGGTAACATCACGAGCCAAACCCGTAACACGAGAAAAGAGAATGCCGAAGCTGTTGCTGAAAATAGATTTTAATTTCATAGGTTTCTTTTACTTCTCGTTCCCAAGCTCCAGCTTGGGAATGCATATGGGAGTTATAACAACTGAAAATATTTGAAATTCTCATATGCATTCCCAACGAAGACGTTGGGAACGAGTTTTGTTTTTTGAGTGTAATTTTATCTAAAATAAAATCTAATTTGGTATTTTTATTGGTGTAGTATGTTTTTTTGTACTTTTTAGGCTAGAAAGTCCATACTGTTCTGAATACTCTCATCAATAAATATACTACCCCACCAATATGGAAATACAAAAACAAATTCATCTGCTTTTAAAATTTTATCTTGATAACGGTTAACTTCAGTGACGCTATGCGTTCACTGCTAGGATTTGTTAGACAATTTGCCTAAAGATCTATCAACTCTAAACTTTTAGCAATACTTTCATCCAAAAATTTACACAAGTCATCTTTATCATTTATCGCTTGTAGATAATCATCTCTATGCTCATTTTCTATAAGTGGAGGAATAATATTATTTTGAATAGCTTGATATGCCATTATTAATCTTCCAACTCTTCCATTGCCATCAGCAAATGGATGGATTCTTTCAAATAAAATATGAAATTCTGATATATCAAGTAAGTCCATTTTATTGCTATGAAATCTATACAACAAATTTTCAATGTCGTTTGAAATCATATGAGGTAAAGATAATTTTATATCTACACCTTTGATGTATCGCTCATCTAGTCTATATGCTCCAATCGGTTTAGATACATATTGGGGTGCTACTTTTAGAGCATCTTCAAACATAATAGCGTGTATATCTTTTATAAAGCTGCTGTCAATAACACTTTCTTTATTTGTAGCTTCACGAACTATTACATCATAAGCTTTTGCAAATCCTAAAATAACAAGCTGTTCATGTAGTGGCTTATCTCCTGCCGTATTTCCATGTTCAAGTAACTCTTTTGTTTCACCGAAAGAAAGAGTTGTACCTTCCATCGCGTTTGAGTGATGGGTGATTGATATACGAAGTTGTCTAAAAAGCTCTTCCCTTTGTTTTAGTGTTAATTCATTTAGTTTTTGCATTTTATGTCCTCGTGTCTTTTGATAAATCAAAATTTATTTGTTTTGTTGAATATACTTGTTTATAAGTAAACGAGTAAGTTCTTAGATTAATAGTTTCAATTAATTCTTTTGTCGCAATGATAGTTTTATCTATATTATCATACTCCTCAAATACTCCAATTAGTGCTAAATATTTTGAAATTGGAAAACATACTTCTGTGTTTTGCATTCCAAAGCCAACTCCATATATTTTAGGTAATTTAACTAATGAAATTAATGATACAGGATAATCAGAAGTAATAAACTCTCCAATAGTTTCATCTGATTTAATTAAATACCAATATCTTTTATGTAGAAGTTCAGATAAATAATCAATATTTTGGTGTTCAGCTTGAATATGGATTTCTTGGTTTATTGAAAGAGTATATCTATCTTTATTGTCAATAAACTCTTTTTGTTTCTCATAAGGGATTATATCTTCTTTTTTTATACCAGCTTGCAAACATTTGTCTATATATATTTCTTCTGAAGCCATTGTTATACTATTAAATTTTTCTGCAATGTCTATATAGAATTTATCAAAAATAGCTCTTGTTTTTGGATTTCTTAAACTTATCAAAGCTATAAAAGTTAGAATGTAAGATAAATCTTCATCATTAGGATATTCTTTAGATTCAGTTAGCTTTCTAAATACAGAAGCAAATTTAGCTTCCATATTGGCTTGGTGGTCTTCGATATAATTTTCGTTGCCCTTTGCTGAAATACGATTAAAATCTCTTTTTGATGCTATATTTCTAGGATTTGATTGAAAATATTTTCGTTGTTCTTTATCATAAACAAATAGTTTAGCTTTTGTTCCACTATTTTTACTAAATCCTTTAAGATAAAATTGAGATACATAATGATGATTTCTTGTGTTAGACATATTTTTCATCCTTTATTGTTTATATAAACTTGTCAAGACAAAACTATTTATTATTGAATCAAATAATGGCTCAAATTTTTTAAATCTTTTTTCTAATTTTTTATTATCAAAATCTCCAATTTGAAATTGTATTTGTATTAACTTATCCCCATAAAAAATTGTGTATGCTAACATTTCTATTGTCATAGTTTTTCTAACTCTTTGGATTGTCATTGAATATCTTTGCCAATAACCTGGTAATGTTTCTAGTTTTATAAATCCATAATCTTTTAATATAGCATTTGGTGGTAAAGCTTCTTTCATATCTTTCTTGTTGACTGTACTTTTTATATCATTTGCAGATAAGTATTTTCCATCAGGGAAATCATATACAAGTATCATAGCCATCTCTATACTATGTCCATTTTGAGAGATAAATTTTCTAACTATATTAGGTCTATTGGCTTCTTTTGAAATCCAACTCATTGGTATATCTAAAGAGAACTCAACTCCTTTTGACTTTTTTAAATTATCACTTATATATTTTTTTTTAAATCCATCATAGAATTCTCTTTCAGGATTTTCTTCATAACTTGGATTTAACATAAGTAGAGTTTCTAAAACTGGAGTTTCAATATTACCTTTAGCTCTTTGCTTAACCATATTAATAAAATCTATTGATTCATTATAGGTCAGATTAGATAAATCTAATTTAGTATGAATATTCTTAATAATGTCTTTTTTTATTGATTTCCATCCATCATATTTTCCCATTAAAGTATCTATATTTTTGATAGATTTAGAAAAAGATAAATCAAATCCACTTTTTACAATAAATACTTGATTAGATAATTTTGGATATTTTTTCTTTATGGTATCTAAGCTGTATTTCTGCCCTTGGTAATATCCATATGTCCTGCTAATATCCATTATCATTTGCTTGTTAAGAGATAATGAGTATAAGGATACTGTGAAAGTAAATATAATAAACATATATTTCATAATAAGCTATCTACACTCTCTATTTGAAATTGTAATATTGCTTATTAATCCATTATATTTTCCATAATAATATGTACTTATAATCTTGTCATGCTTCATCATTTTTAGAAATTCCTTATCTTTGCAGAGTTCAGTTTTAATTGTTTGTTTAAAAGTTTGTAAATCAGCATAGGAAATATCATCTTTAGCTATATTTAAGAGTTTATATTTAAATGTTACATTGTTACCATTCATTGATACTTTTGATAATTCTGTATCTTTATCTATTTTTATTGGTGTACTATTAATCGTATTTCTTATTTGTTCATCTATTCCAAAAGATGAATTATTTAAAAAATAGCTAAATGCTATACTTGCTACAACATATATTAGTAATACCCAGCCACCTCTTTTTCTTGCCTCTTTATCTTTTAAAAAGATTCCACTTAGTAGTGCATAAACTCCGTAAAATAAAAGTATTCCACCCATCGCAAGTTTACCATCGGCAGTCCCACCATTGATCGCTGTAAAAATAAGTCTTGCTATTGTAAATACTATAAGTGCTATAAAAAATGCGATACTTTTAAATATCCAAACTTTTACCTTTGAAACTGGCTTTTCACTTTCCATATTTTCTATTATTTTTAAAGAAACCTTTTCACCACATGTTGTACAGAATTTTGCATTAGGTTCTAGTTCAGCATTGCATTTATCACATTTAAACATTATACTTTTTCTCCATTCATGAGTTTGGTCTTTGCTTTATCAAACTCTTCTTTAGTAATCAATCCTTTTTCTAACAAAGCATTCCACTTTAACATTTCATCTGCCACAGAATATGAACTAAGATTATCTCTTCCTACTATATTTGTTGAATCTTTCTTTGAACTATTTTCATCAGAAAAAACTCCATTTTTTGTAATCCAATTTTGATGCTCTTCCAATGGTCTGAAAAATAAACTATTAAATACAAACATAAAAAATCCAACTGCAATAGGTGTCGCGATCAGTCCAGCAGCTGTAATAAACATAGAATGTGTCATCATATTTTTTTCATGTTTTTTTTTTGGTATGTCATTTGGATAATCCCAACTTGAATTTGTATTACCATGATAATATGCAAATGTAACTATAGTTGTAATTGATAAAGCTAATACAACTAAATATACTTTCATCCATTTTTTTGCATTTAATATTGGTTTAAAACTTTGGTCTTTTTTCATTATATATAATCCAAATATTGCAATAAGAATAATTAAAATACTTCCACCTAACCATCCAAATGGTAATATTAAAAATGCAAAAAATGCAATTATCTTAGTTCTGTCTCCACCTGTAAGTGGCGAATCACTTGATTTTAAATAAGCATTACATTGCTTACATCTTAAACTATTATCACTATTTTCAGTTCCACATTCTTTACAATACATCTTTATCCTTCGTACAACGTTTGTCGTGAGCGATAATTTTCCCGCTAGGGTAAATTATTGGTCTCCTCGTACTTGTTATACATTTACTATTATCCAACTTTGAAATCTACTGAGTTGTTATTAAACAGTATTCCAAAACGTTTTGTAGATTGATTCCAGCCTAAGGTATAAGACTCTAACATTCTTTTTAGTTCTTTTCTAGTTGAAGTATCTAAACTTATTAAAACGTACATCATAAATAATTGAGCATCTTCTATTTCTTTTATTGCAACATTTGAGTTTTCAGTTGCTAGAGAAAGATTTAATATATCTTCTTGAAAGCTAGAGAACTTTTTAAATAATGGCATATTTTTAATAAAACCTATTTCTCCATATTTTAAACTTTTAATATTAAAATTACCATGCAGTAAATCATTTCTTTTATTAAATATTGTATGGATTGATTTACATATATCATCTTCCCAATCAATAGGATAAATAAATCCAATACATTTTTCGTGAAGTTTTTGTATTTTAATATGAATTTGTTCTCTTATATATTCCTCGAATTTCTTTCTATCATCTTTTATCTCTTGTTTTGCAAGAATTTGAATTGTAAAATTTAAAAAAGTCTCAATATAAACAGGAACTAAGCATTTAAGAGCATAACTTTTTGCAGATAATTCTTCTGTTAATTGAGCCCATTTTGAAAATTCTTCCAAAGACAATTCTGTACCATCAACATGAGAATGTTTAAAGTCTGGTATTTCGCTTACAAGATTTTCAATTTCATCTATAAAAATATTGATTTGCTTTTGTACTTTTGCAAAAGGATTGACTATCATTTCCCAATTTTCAATTATTTTACGTGTTTTTGTAGCTTCTGCTTTATAATTTTGAATATCTTCTATTAATTGTTTTAGAAATGATATACATTCATCTTGAGATGATACTAAGTTAGTAGGTATAAAAACTTCTATTCTATATGTTGTACACATTATTTGAATAATGTTATCGTTATATTCAAAAATATAATGCCAGTGAAACATTTGGTCGCTATCTTCTTCTCTAAATAGAGATAACAATCCATTAGGTTTTCCAAAACGAGCAAAGAGATATAAATATAAATTGTAAGCATCTATATCTTTACTTATTTTGTAATTTTTAACATTATCTTTTTTTTCTTTTGAAGATTTGATTAAGTTAATATTATCTTCAATGCTTGGTGCTTTTATTTTTTTAATAATTTCTGTAAAGTTTTTCAAGTTTCTTCTTTGGTGTATAACGTTTGAGTTGAGAAATATTTGAGCCGCAGGGTCAAATATTTCTCTCCAATGGTTTGTTATATTCATTACTTTGTTTGTTTTATATTATCAATAGTTAAATTTTCTATTTGTTGATTTTCAGATTCGCTAATTTGAAATATATAATCATATGTTTTATCAGATAATCCATGTGCCCATAAATATAACTCTGCTCCAAATGCAGATGGACTACATAATATACCACTAGAATTAGCATCCTTAAATGTTTTTTTCATATCTTCTTCGTTTCCATAAGAAAAGCCTTCAATTAAACTTTCATTATGTAATCCAAAGAATGAATGGCTTACTATAGGAGTAATTTGTTCTAACTCTTCATCTGAAAAATTCATTGATTTTATGTAGGTATCAAAAGGAATAAATATTTGCATTTTGGGCCTATCTTCCATATTAAAATGAAATCCACTATTTTTAAATATATTTTGCATTGCAAAATATACTAAATAATGTGTTCTAATCTGGTATGTTGATAATGAATTTAATATTTGTGATATTCTAGCACCTCTATCATCTCTACCAATTGATGTTCGTGAAGAAGCTAATACTCCACCAAAATATTCTGCTGATAGCTCATCCTCACAATAAGAACCTTCATCTATAATTGTTTTTAATACTTTAGGAGGAACTTTCCCATTATCATTGAGTTTACTACCAAGTTTCTTTTCTGCTTTTTGGAATATTGTACCAATATTTTTAGTTCTTTTTTCAACTAAATCTTTAAGTCCATCACCTAAATATTCAGCAGTTGGACCAAGCATCTTATTTAGACCATCTTTACTTATGTATGCAACTATTGCACCTATTCCTACTGTTGTTGGTTCTGGCATATTTAATTCTCCTATAATATAACGGTCGAAGATAGCCAATAAGTCGCCGCTAGGCTACTTATTGGCTACTCTGATTTGTTAAGTGTCTTTTAGCCAAGTTCTATTTTTAGTTGCTTCCCATTCTGTTTTCAGCACAATTTGAAGTTCACTAATAATTTTATCTATTTTTTCATCATCTAATGATGTTGTTTCGGGCTTTCCAATCGTTTCTTTTACAGACTCTATTATTTCAAATAATTTTTTTGTTTCTTCTTCATCTTTCTTAAATAAAAGTTTTAGTTTTGCTTCATATTGATAAAAATCAGATCGTTTTTGAATAATCGTATCAAAAGAACTTTCTAATGATTTAAGTAAGCTCTGTTGGCTGGCTACACTTGTTTCTGGTGTGTTGTTTTTAACTTGTTCTTGAGAAAGATTCCAAGATTTTGTATGATATTGACAATCATGAATAATTTGAATTAGTTTAGAACTCGTCTCTCGTACTTCTTGTAACCAATGATGTCTAAATTCAGAAATTTTATTTTCTTGTTCTTCTCTTCTTGCTTTTGTTGCTAAGTCATTTTGCGAAGATATAGAGGCTTTATTACTTCTATATGTAACAAAAGCAGCTAGTGAAATTATACAAATTGTAATAAGAAATGGTAAGTTGTTTAATAAAATATCTTGCCAACTAGATATTGCTTTAATTATTTCAATGGGAATGGAACCTTCTGATTTCAATATTACATCAGTTTCAATTTTGCACACATGTTTCCTTTGTCACTTAACGGTTGAATACACCAATAAAGTGTCGCAGGTACTTTATTGGTGTGCTATGTTTTGTTGTGTGGTTCACTCTTGAATATCCATTTCAGATTTTTGTGTCAAATTTTTTATCTTATTAAAAAATTCTTCCGCGGTAAATTTTGTTCTTGTTGAATAATCTTGTATATCTCCATCATCAATATAAACATTTTCTATATCTTCAAAACCGATATCAACAATAAATTTTTTATCAATTTTATGAATCTCTCCATTACTAAAAATAAATTGCACATAATCATCTTTTTTCTCAATCTCTAAAACACTCAATTTATTTGAAACAAAATATTTCTTATTTTTAACTGTCTTATTAAGCTCTTTTATCTCTTTATTGAGATCATCAAATGATTTTTTAATATCTTGTAAAGTGTCTTTTTCATAATATTGAAAATGCTGCCACCTTAAATTGAATAAGTCACTAAAAGATCTGTCATCTTTTGATTTATAATGAACAGTAATAGGAATACTTTCAAATCCTGCTTCTTTTAAGTTGTTAAAACCATTTGCCAATATATAAAACTCTTGCTCTGGGGCAAAGTATTCAATTGTATTTTCAAATGTATAGCCATTGAAATGAGGCAAATATTTTTCATCTACTTTGAAAGTTATATTGTATGCAGGTGCTTTACCGATATTTTTAATAATAATCTTTGAGTGACTTACTGCTTGAAAAGATATATCAAATATGATTGAAATAAATGGAGAAGTTTCCACTTCTCTTAATTTACTAGTTTCTTTAGCCAACACAATTGTAAAACCTACATAAACAAGTGTAGCCAATACCAAAATTAATGACGAATATTTATTAAGAACATCCAAGTACTGAACTAATGAATCCATTTATATTTTTCCTTTTATAACTTTTAACATAAAATACAGTTTGAATCTTATTTGTACACACAACTATTTATTCAAGGAACATTATAGCACTAATGGGTTGTATATCACTAAATAACAGACACTCTAAATGTCCGTTATTTTTAAAAAATATGACAAAGTGACATATTTTTAATAAAATAAAATATTTTATGTTAAAATTCTTAAATAATACATGTCCTTTTAAAGCTATACATTCAATAATAGGACAAAGTGTTCCGTTATTTTAAAAATATTTCATTAAAAGGACAAAAAGTCCCTTAAATGAAAGGTAGTATTATGCAAGTTAAAAAGAGACTATTGGATGTTGTTTTGCTCGTTTGTATCCGTGCAGGAGAGACTGTGCAAGAACTTTTTTAAGTAAATCTTAAATAGTGAGCAAAAAAGCTCACTATCCCACATAAGTTCACCAACCTAAAACCAAAAAAACACTATAATATCACTAGATAAACACCTAAGAATAGGGCTTTAAAAAGGTTTTATAGATGAATATATATAAAAGTGGAGAGAATAGAAAACAGCAGTCGTTCTTCCCACCAAGTATAGATGAGTATGTAAGTGAAGATAATCAAGTTCGAGCAATAGAGGATTATGTAGAACTCTTAGATATGGTAGAGTTGGGATTTACAAAATCAGCTCTAAACTCATCAGATGGACAACCTGCCTATCACCCAAAACTACTACTAAAAATCTATATCTACGGTT
>JAHJJU010000120.1 GCA_018822805.1 bacterium | reverse complement strand
TATAGGCATTGGAGCCCTGCTCGGCCTTTCAGACTGGCGCCGCGAGGCGATAGCGCTCATCGCACATGCAAAACACCTCATGAAAACGCATTGGCGAGCAAGCCTAACAGTGAGCGTGCCGCGCGTGCGCGACTGTGCTTCAAAGTTTAAACCGCCCCATCCTGTATCTGATCGTGAACTTACTCAACTGATCTGTACCCTTAGGCTTTCTCTCCCCGATGCGGGCATTGTGCTTTCAACGCGCGAGCCTGCAAATCTTCGCGACAACCTCCTGCCTTTGGGAATAACTCAGATGAGTTGCGGCTCGGTTACTTCGCCTGGCGGCTATTCTGAAAAATACACATCAGGCGAGCAGTTTCATCTTGAGGATTTTAGATCCGCGCAGGAGTTTGCGCACATGCTTAAACAAAAGGGTTTTGATCCTGTGTGGAAGGATTGGGACCCACACCTCGGCTAACAGCTAACGGCTTACGGCTTACGGCTTACGGCTTACGGCTTACGGCTAAAAACCTGTGAAAGGATAAAATATGCAAGGTAAAACGCAACTTCATTATGCTCGCCAGGGCATCATCACAGAGCAGATGCAATGCGTTGCAAATGACGAAATGCTGGATGTCAAATATGTGCGCGACGAAATTGCACAGGGCCATCTTATAATTCCAGCCAACATAAACCACACAAACCTTAAGCCCATCGGCATAGGTGAGGCGTGTAGGTGCAAGATAAACGCCAACATCGGAAACTCTTCAGTGTCCTCTGATATGCAATCAGAGCTTGCAAAGCTTAAAGTTGCAATCGAAAGCGGTGCTGATGCAGTGATGGATCTATCAACAGGACCTAAGATCGATGAGATACGCAGGTCTATTATTGAGAACTCTCCTGTTCCAGTTGGTACTGTCCCCATATATGAAGCAGCCGAGGGGGTGGAGAACATAGAGGATCTCACCGTCGATGCACTCTTCGAGGTAATCGAGAAGCACGCAAAGCAAGGTGTGGATTTTATAACCGTGCACTGCGGGCTTCTGGCAGCTCACGTGGATCTAGCGCTTAAGCGTACAACTGGAATCGTGAGTCGGGGCGGTGCGCTCATGGCCAGGTGGATGCAAATGAACAAAGCAGAAAATCCCCTCTATACGCACTTCGACAGGCTGCTAGAAATATGTCGCACCTACGACATGTCGCTCTCCTTGGGCGATGGGCTAAGGCCTGGGTCGCTTGCAGATGCATCAGATGAAGCGCAATTCGCTGAGCTTAAAACGCTAGGAGAGCTGACGCGCCGCGCGTGGGATGCCCAAGTTCAGGTAATGGTCGAAGGACCAGGACACATACCGTTTGATCAAATCGAGATGAATATAAAGAAGCAGATTGAGCTGTGTGATGGTGCGCCATTTTATGTGCTGGGACCGCTCGTTACCGATATTGCGGCTGGACATGATCATATAAACTCGGCCATCGGCGGCACCATGGCAGCTTTTTGCGGAGCATCCATGCTCTGCTATGTTACACCTACAGAGCATCTTGCTTTGCCTGGTGTAGACGATGTGCGTGCAGGTGTAATCGCCCATAAGATCGCTGCACATGCTGCTGATATTGCGCGTAAAAGACCAGGTGCCAGGCAAAGGGATGATGAGCTTAGCAGGTCCCGCTATGCCCTTGATTGGAATAGGCAGTTTGAACTTTTGCTCGACCCCAAGGGTGCACGCCGCATCTGGGAAAGTGCGCGCGACTCATCAGATGCCTGTTCCATGTGTGGCCCAAAATTTTGTGCTATGAAAACATCACAAAAAATTGCCGCTAAATAACTATGTTTATCATTATGTTATAATCAATGCCTTAACCATTAGTTAAGGCTGTGTATAAACATATTGCATCTTTTATAGCCTACATTTAGCAACATATTACTGCATATTGCCGAAAACTATTAAGAGGAAAACACATGTCCACACAATCAAAAGAAATCGGCATTCAATTCCAAAGAACACCAGAATCGATTCGCGTATCCTGC
>JAHJJU010000095.1 GCA_018822805.1 bacterium | reverse complement strand
TTATTCTTGCCTCTAGTTTCTCTACCATCATGATTATCTTTGCTGCTGCTTCTGGATTACTTTTACAAAATTCTATTGCTTCTTGTTCTGTCATATTAGCCGTATTTTACCATATTTCTTTTTTGGGTGCTGAATGGTTACTTATCTTCATAAAATATAAAATCAAAAGTAACAATATTGGTTTGTTCATTACCCACCAACCATTCACTTATCATTTTAATCTCTTCAACAAAACTCTTACTTGTAGCGTCTGAAAAATGTGCCAATCCTTTAGATTGCTTTATTTTATCAACAAGTTTTTTAGTTAATTGTTTGTTTTGTGATGACGGAATGATATAAAGTTTTAATCTTTCATACTCTTTTTTCAAAAAACCCTGTTTATCACAAAAAAGCCAACCTTTATTAATATTGGCACCGTCTAACTCATGCAAAGGAATTTTTTCATGAACTTCTTTATCCTTCATCGCACCATTGTAATTATCTGTATTAAAAAAATTGATGTCAGGCTTATAACCGATAGGGGCTGAGTCATCAGTAAAAAAAGATGCTCCATTTAGTTGAATATTTTTCCCTCTTTTGATAGGGTTTCCTGCAAAGTTGGTTAAAACTTCAGGAAATAACTCATAAAAAGTTTTACCATTTATTAGTGTTATAAAAATCGTTTTAGGAGTTACTTTGATATTTTCTAATTCCTTGAGAATGTTTTCTTTATCACTCTTTAATAGTTGTAAACTTTTTGATAAGACTCTTTTATATTGTTTGGTGTGCTTCAATACTGAATTTTCAATACTCACTATATTTTGAGTTAATCCCTTTTGAATGTCTTTATTAATTACATTTGGGTAGAGATAAATAGTACCAGAACCACTACCTCCAATTTTTTTTGTAATAAAAAGTTTTTCTTTTGTAAGAAACTTTATATCACTAGAAATATTCCATTCTAACCTATTTTTACATTTTAATGAAACAGTTAAATCCAAAACAATAAAATTGTAGTCATCAATATTTTCAATATTTTGTCGTAAATCTTGTGCAAAATCATTGCTATCTATACATTCACCAATTTTATATAGTTTTTCAGCTAAACTCATTTACTTTTTTCTCCTCTTGATATTCTACTCATATTTCAATAAAATAGACTTTGTGTACACAAAAAACTATCCCTAAACTTCTTCGGGATTACCTCTATCTATTATTTTTGATAGTTTTATGCCATTTGTTTGGATTGGATAGAGGGTAACCATTATAATTTTGCATATATCTCCCCCATATACTCCTCAACAATCTCCCGTTTAAAATGTTTCAACTTCCAAACATCCTCCTCTATATCAATATTTGGCATATACTCAACTATCAGCTTTGTCACCAGTCGACTCTGCTCTATATCTCTGGTATGTTTTTGAAAGTCTCTATCTTCTCGCTTACCCAGCCAGTTTTTGTAGATGGCATACTCTAGTGGGTGAATGGTGGTGATATTGGCACTTTTGCCGTTATTGGCAATAACCGTCTCTTTAAAGAGTCGAGAGTTCTCTAACCAGTGTATTCCATTCATAGCCAGTGGGGTGACATCAGAGAAGAGATTATCTTTGAACATAGGGTGTGAAACCGAATCAGATACAGGGTTGATTAGCTCTATCCACACCCCACTATCATTAATAAAGCGATAGGGACGATTGGGGCTTTGGTAGAAGCTCTTGTCAATCATCTGTAGAAACTCTATGGCGTAGGTGGGTGACATTAACTCTTTGAAGATAAAGGACAACCCTTTCTCTTTGCGATTGAGTATGTCAATATCATGGGTTGCTAAATGCTCCTCCTCTATGGCTACACCTGCTTTGGCTTCATAGGCGTAGAGGCTATTGGTTCCTATGACAATGAGTTTGTCATCTAGCCCTAGTTCGTTAATCTTTCTAAAGATATCTACCAACTCATTGGGTGTTCGTGCAATGCCTTCCAGTTTATTGAGTTTTTCATCTCTTTGGAGTTTGGTTTTGAACTGTTTGAGTTGCTCTTTGGCTACCTTTTTAGACTCTGTAAAATCAGAAGCTATCTTTTCTGTTTTATCGTCTCTTTTTCCTAAATACTCTCTCTTATTGCTTATTTGATTCTGTTTTACAAGTAGTTCGTAGCCATCTTTGTGTTTTTGCCATAACATCTTATATCTAAATTGAAGAGAGTATCTATTTAATCTCTCTATATATGTATGATAGAGCATTTTAGAGTTATGTCTCTGTTTTATCTGCAAATTACTATAGGGAAAAAAATTAAAATTCATGGTTATTTCTTTATTTTTTTTTAAAGTATACCCTTTTTTGTATTAAAGTTGATTTTTGGGTATACTTTTATATTTATTTAAGTTTAATACTCTCCAAAAACCCCAACCCCTTCATACAGTTAGCACCCATTCCTGTATCGAGTATCATTGCCAACATGTCGGTATTGGCTTCAATCTCATACACGCCATACCATGCTTTCATTGCCCCTTTGCTGTAATGAAAAATTCGTTCTCGTGGTTTTTGGTTTATCAGTTTTATTTTTAGTTCACCCTCATAAGGTTTATTGAACAGGGCTTCATATTTCTCTAACGTATTGTTATGAACTATCTCTTGAAACTTATGACTTTTAGGTTCAAGGTATATTTTTTTACTAGAGGTTCCATCTTTAATGTTGGCACAGACAAATCCACCGACCCTTAAAGGTGATTGCAGTTTATAGTGACGGTCGGTTAGTGAAAGTTCGGTTTGTGCAATGTGTATCTCACCTAGTTTTAGACCCTCTAAAAGAATCTTTTGAGCAATAATTTTTTCATTCTCTTTATTCAATGCCACGTAGTTGATGCGTATCTCATCTTCGATATAGGCGATTTTAAAGTTCATCGCTTTGAAAACTTTGCCGTTAGCGTGTTTGTATCCATCGTGTTCTCTGTTGTCTAAAGTATGATAAATGAATGATTGAAACAGTTTGGAAAGTATTTTTCGAATAGGTAGGTTTTTAGTCGGTAGTTTGGCTTTAATAATTAACACGGAATCCCTTCTTTTTTTAATGTATTATTATACAGCATTTAAAAAAGAAGGTAGAAAATATTATCCTAACGGATTATCCGAACGTTTTTTAGCTTCACGTTTTTCATACGCTGCATTTGACGGTGTGTTTTCCTGAGAAAATAAGAATTTTCCGTAAAGAACACAACCGTGACAACCGGGGTCACATTTATGTTTTAACAGTCTGCACCACTCTTTCTCTTCTTTGTATGTCGTTAAATGTTGACATCCCCATCCACTACTCATATCGTTCCTTTAAGTCTGCCAAAAAAGAGAGTACTCTTTGTTGGTAAATTTTATCTTCTTCGTTATCGATACACTCTTGAAATTTAGTCAGTGCTTCTATATCTATTTTTTCAGCAAAACGTTTAACTTCTCGGGTCTCTTGTTCTACTTGAAAAACCAGATGTTCAAAATCTAAACCATTATTGGTGATGATTTTATCAAAATACTCTTTAACAGTTTCCACCAAAATCTCTGATCGTTCTTCATCGTTGTTATAAATTTCACAAGCAATCTTACGCAACAACTCTAACTCACACTTAGAGATTTCTTCATTGGTTGCGACTACAAGTGTTAAAACTTTGGCGCGATACTCTAACGAACTGTAATGATAGAGTAAAAGTTCTCTAAAAATCTTTTTGACTTTACGTCTTAATCTTTTATACAATGCAAATCCTATACAATTACTTCAACTACTTTAATAAATCTTGCACACATTTCAGAGGGTTTTTTCCCTCCAACATATTGTGTACTTCATTGGCAATAGGTAGATAAATATTCTCTTTTTGTGCAATATTAAACAGTGCCGTTGTTGTTGGTATCCCTTCAGCAACTTCACCCAACTCTTCTAAAATCTCTTCTATACTTTTACCTTGTGAAAGACCTAGCCCTACTCTATAGTTTCGTGAAAGTTGTGAACTTGCTGTCAAAAACAAATCTCCTGCACCACCTAAAGATAAAAAAGTCTCTACTCTTGCTCCAAAATGTTCTCCAAAACGTGTCATCTCTACCAAACCACGAGAAATTAAAGCAGCCCTTGCATTGTTTCCTAATGCCAAACCATCACAAACCCCACCGGCAATGGCAATCACATTTTTGTATGCTCCTGCAACCTCGGCTCCTACCACATCGTCATCAACATAACCTTTAATAAATTTAGGCAAAGCATCGGCATAAACCTTAGCCAATTCCAAATTTGTAGAAGAGATTTTTAAAGCTGTAGGTAATGTTTTTTGTACTTCAGCTGCAAAAGAAGGCCCCGATATAAATGCCAATCGATCTGCAGGAACAAACGCTCCGTAGACTTCATTTAAAAATGCCCCTGTAGAGGTCTCGATGCCCTTGGCTGCAACTAAAATATTTTGTCCGAGGTCTCTAAAATTCTCTTCCATCCAAGAACGAACCGACTGTGCAGGAATTGCCATGATCAAATACTTATATGAAAGTGCTTCATCTAACGAAACAAAATGTTCTATATCTTTAGGACTACGAGAGGTAATCACCACCTCATTGTTTTTACTGTAAGCATGATAAAGGGCTTGTCCCCATTTTCCAGCTCCTATAATTGCTAACTTCACTCTACTCCTTTCATATATGCTTCAAATTTTTCTAAGTCATCATTATACCCTATACAGACAATGGTGTCACCACTATCAAAACGATGTTCTAAACCACTGGTAATAAAGAGAAATTGATCACTCAATCTTTGGTCTATCATGCCTACCAAAATAATATTATGTTCTCTAAAATCAAAATCATCCACCATTACTCCATCCAAACAAGAGTTTTTCGGAATTTGCATCTCTTTAAATGAAAACATTTCATCCGAAGACAAGAGTCTCTCTATGAGTTGTGTGGTAACCGGTTTATGTAAAATATTATAGACCCGATTGGCACTCACATTATAGACATCAATAATTTTATTGGCACCTGCCATTTTCAATTTTTGTGTGGTATGAATGGAATCAGAGAGTGCCACAATCATATTGTTAGGAAAAAGGTTATGTAAGGAGAGGGTTAAAAATACATTTAAATGGTTGTCCTTCATTACGCAAATAAGATAATCTTCCTCATTTACATTTAAAGACTCTAAGAGTGTATCGTCAGTTATATCTAAAAGTGTTACATCAACATAGCCATCATTTTTTGCCTCTTCAAAAGCCACTTCATCATTCACAATAATCGACAAATGTAAGGACTCTCTAAAGAGCTCTTGAGCTACAAAATAGGTTGACTTACCATAACCAAACATAAATGCTGTTCTATGTGACATAGCTCACCTCTTCATAAACTTTTTTAAAATGTTCAATACTCACTTTACGTCCCATTAATAATAAAACATCCTCTTTTTGTAAAACAAATGTTTTAGGTGGATTAAAAATAAATTCGCCGTTAATTCCTGCTTGAATACCAATTAAAAGCAATTTATAGTCTTTAAAATCAATCTCTTCTATTTTAGAATTTAAAAGTTTCTGATAATGAAAGATTCTTATTTCATCAAGGTGTGCCAAATGTTGCCCTGTTAAAATGGCATAAAAAGCACGATACATTACAGGTTGTGTAATGGCTGTAAAAAGCATTCTATTGGCTATTATATTGGGCATTATCACATAATCAGCTCCAGCCAATCTACATTTTTTGGCAATACGCTCATTGGTTGCACGACTGATGACTTTAATTTTTGGAGAGAGTGCTTTTGCATTAAGGGTAATATAAACATTAGAGATGTTACTACTGGTCAATGCCAACAGGGTAATTTGAGCATAATCAATATTAAACTTTGCAATCACATCATGCCGACTTGCATCGTCATGAATTGCTCTGTACCCTTCTTTTACGGCCATCTCTACACGCTCTTTATTCTCTTCAATAACAATATAACGATTATCATACTCTTTGGCATAACTGCTTAAAAACATTCGTGTCATCTGTCCATAACCACATATAATGATAAACTCTTTGCTTTTATTCATCTCTTCTATAAGACGGTTCTCTTTTAATTCGGTTAACTTTTCTGAAAATGAGGAGACAATCACTGAGGTTACAAATGAAATCATGGCAATACCTGCAATAATAATCACCATGGACAACACTCTTCCTTCAGGTGTCACAGGAGAGATATCTCCATATCCTACCGTAGAGATGGTAATCATCGCCCAATAAAGAGCATCAACTAAGGAGTTAATATTGGGATTGGATTTCTCTTCAAAAACATAAATCGCAATCCCTGCTGTTACCATAATAAAAATGAGTAGAAAAAGCAAGGTAAAAAGTTCAAACTTCTTGGTTGCTAAAACATTTAAAAATTGGTGAATACTTTTGGTATAGCGAAGGAGCTTAAAAACTCTAAAAAGTACAAAAATACGCAATACTCTAAGAGGACGATAAGCCGGAAGAATTGCCAACAAGTCAATAATGGCAGAGGGGGTTAACATATACTCTATTTTCCCTTTTAAAACCTCTTTTGTCGGTTCCCATAATGAAAAATTGTTGTTTAAAAACTTGGACTCTTCATAGGCATTTACAATTTGAATATGCCAATTATTATAGACCCAAATACGGGCAATGTATTCCACAAGAAAAATAAAAGTGACCACATAAATATCAAAATTATCCAGCCACAGAGGCACAGGATTTTTAACTTCATAGACTAAAATAGTAATTGATACCACAATAAGCAGTATCATAAAAACATCAAAATACTTTTTATATTCATAATCAGAATTTTGTAAAAAATTATAAAAAGTCTCTTTTATCTTTTTATAATAAAGAGAACCATGTAAAAAAAAAGCAAATTTTACTATCCAATTTTTTATCATGGCATGATGTCGTTATGACAATCTCTCTTTTAAAAGCTCATTCACCTTAGCAGGGTTGGCCGAACCTTTACTCTCTTTCATCGTTTGCCCCACAAAGAAACCAAAAAGTTTATCTTTACCGGCTTTGTACTGCTCTACTTTATCAGGGTTGGCAGCTAAAATTTTATCTATAATCTCTAAAATAGCCCCATCATCACTCACTTGAGCCAGTCCCATAGAGTCAATAAGTTCTGAAATATCTCCATCTTTTTCCATCAATACATCTAAAATATCTTTAGCCCCTTTTCCTGAAATGGTTCCATCATCTATTTTAGAGACCAATTCACCCAATTTTTGAGCCGTTACAGGTGAAGTCGTAATGTCAAACTCTGTCTTTTTTAGACGTCCCAGCAGTTCGGTGGTTAACCAATTTACACCATTTTTTGCACTTGCACCCGACTCCAACATCGCTTCAAAGAAGTACGCCAACTCTTTTTCAGCACAAATAACCAAAGCATCGTATCGTTTAACGTTTAGCTCTTCGACGTAACGCTTAATTTTTGCATCAGGAAGTTCAGGCATCTTTTTTGCCTCTTCAACCATTGCATCGGTGACAATCAACGGACGTAAATCAGGATCCGGAAAATATCGATAATCAGCAGCTTCCTCTTTACCCCTCATCGACTTGGTAACACCCTCTTCTACATTCCACAGACGGGTCTCTTGGTGTACCTCTTGCTCATAAACCCCATCTTCATACGCTTCGGTTTGACGTTGTACTTCATAAGCTATCGCAGCTTCTACAAAACGGAATGAGTTAATGTTTTTAATCTCAACACGTGTTCCAAATGCCTCTTGACCTTTAGGACGAACAGAAACATTTACATCACATCTAAACGAGCCCTCTTGCATGTTTGCGTCACTTATATCAAGGTAACGAACCGTCGAGTGTAACTTTTTCAAATAAGCAACTGCTTCATAAGCATTTCGCATATCAGGATCAGAAACAATCTCAAGTAGTGGTGTTCCTGCACGGTTCAAGTCTACTTTTGAGTGGTTCCCCTCGTGCATGTTTTTCCCTGCATCGGCTTCAAGGTGGGCTTGTGTCATACCGATACGTTTTTGTGTACCATCTTTTAGGTCAATAAAGAGTTCACCCTTCTGTACAATCGCTTTATGCAACTGCGTAATCTGATACGCCGAAGGGCTATCCGGATAAAAGTACGATTTTCTATCAAAATTTGAACTGTGATTCACGTTTGCGTTAATGGCATACCCCAACCTCATCGCTTTGATGGCTGCCTCTTTGTTCACCACAGGCAAGGCACCCGGAAGTGCCAAACAGGTAGGACAAGTGTTGCTGTTTTGGTGCTCTGCAAAACTTGTAGGACAAGAACAGAAGAGTTTTGTTTTGGTATTAAGTTGAACGTGTACTTCTAAGCCAATGACGGTTTCAAACATCGGGTAAACCTTATATAAATTGAAATTTTTTGGCGTATTATAGCTTAAGTATGCTTGTAATGCCGTAGGTCGGGTGCCCTCTCCCCGACGATAATTTAATACAACACTCTATCATGCTACCTACTTTCTTACCACATCATAAATATCTTTACGTCTGTCTTTGAGATTTTTAACACTACCAAATTGATTCAATTCACGAAGAAGATCAATATCAACATCGGCAATAAGTATCATTTCGCTGTTCGAGATGGCTTCAGACTTGATACCATTGGGTGGGAATGCAAAATCAGAAGGGGTAAATACGGCTGATTGTGCGTACTGAATATCCATATTGTGAACATTTGGAAGGTTACCCACACTTCCTGCAATGGCAACATAGCACTCATTTTCAATGGCTCTTGCATGTGAACAGTGTCGTACCCTAGAGTAGCCGTGTTGGGTATCTGTTAGAAATGGAACAAACAATATATCCATACCGTCATCGGCTAGCAGACGACTTAACTCAGGGAATTCAGAGTCGTAACAGATAAGTATTCCTATTTTCCCACAGTCTGTATCAAAGGTTTTTAAACTTTTCCCACCCTGCATACCCCATACTTTTTCTTCATCGGGTGTGACATGTATCTTTTCAAAGCGATCAATGGTGCCGTCTCTTCGACACAGATAACCAACATTGTATAAACTTCCGTCTTTCATCTCCGGCATACTTCCCGTGATGATGTTGATGTTATACGAGATAGAAAGTTCTGAAAATCTATGTACAATATTTTCTGTATGTTTTGCCAATTCTCTTATGGCTGCTGCTTCTGAGAGATGGTTGTTCTCTGCCATTAACGGAGCATTGAAAAATTCAGGAAAAAGGGCAAAATCAGAACGGTATCCTGAAACGGCATCCACAAAATACTCTGCTTGTTGCATGAGTTCTTCAAGATTTTTGTAAGGTCTCATTTGCCATTGGATTAAACCCAATCGTACAATGGTTTTCTTTGTTGTGGCTTTTTTGCTAGGTCGTTGATAATAGATGTTGTCCCACTCAAGTAAAACAGCATATTCACCCGACTCTTTATCTCCACGTAAATAACCTTTTAATATTTTTGAAGGGTGAAAGTCATTTGACATCTGAAAGTTAAGAACAGGATCTTGAATCTCTTTTCTTTTGACTTTTTGAATGTATTCTTTGGGAGAAATATCATCTGAATATTTATGATAGTTAGGAATCCTTCCTCCAAAGGCGATACCTTTTAAGTTCAGTTTTTCACACAACTCTTTCCTGTAGTCGTAGAGACGTCTTCCCAAACGAAGCCCACGGTACTCCTCTTTGACAAAAACATCTATACCGTAAAGAATATCACCACTGTTTGTATGTGTATTAAAAGTGTACTCTCCGGTAATCTCATGGTACGTATGGTGATGGGCAAACTGCTCATAATCGACAATTATCGAAAGTGCCGATCCTGCAATCTCTCCATCTACTTTGATAACGATTTGACCTTCAGGAAATTTTTCTATCAGTGATTTAATCTGACTCTCTTTCCAGTAGGCATCAGGCATCGATTCATACGCCATGATCATTGCTTCTTTGAGTTCATTGGCATCATTAATGTTTAAAAACTCCAGTTTTATATTTTCTATATCGTTTGGTTGCATTGTTCTGTTCCTAATTTTTTAGTTGCTTTTCTTCTTTAGCTGTTTGGAGTCTCATTTGCAAAATTAAATCGGCATTTAAGCGAGAGATTATACAAAACTCACTGTTAACCAACATTGAATTGCTGTAACAATATAGTGCAAATTAAAAAAGAGTTGTAAGAGAAAGAGTAAAAGCTCATGCCCCAATAAATATGACAATTTGACATATATCTGATGTTCTGTAAAAGTTTTAGGTAAAATTAGAGTATTAAAAATTAAGTGAGCCTTTATGTCCAATCTTATCAAAGCGTTTATTAATATTGTAAACAATCCCATTATTAAACTTGGTGAGCATTACAGTGGTCGAAACCGAATAAATAATGTAGGTAAAGCATTAGAAGTTTACATTCAAGATGCTTTTGCAGGTACTATTAATGAGTTAGATGAAATGAAAAGGCTTGAAAAATTATCAAAGATTTTCTCATATGAGGGTAATCAAAATAATCCACCTGATTTGATACTTAAAAACTCTGATGCAATAGAGGTCAAAAAATTACAATCTAAAAACTCTGCCATTGCATTAAATAGCTCCTACCCAAAAGCAAAACTCTATGCCGATAGCCCTATGATAACCAAGGCTTGTAAAGAGTGTGAAGTATGGGAAGAAAAAGATATTATTTATACGATTGGATACACCAGTGATAATCATCTCAACTCTCTTTGGATGGTATATGGGGACTGCTTCTGTGCTGATAAAGAAACCTATGAGAGAATCAAAAATACCATTTCTAATGGAGTAACCAGTATTACTGATGTTGAGTTCACTGAGACAAAAGAGTTAGGTAAAGTAAAGAGAGTTGACCCATTGGGTATTACTGACTTACGTATTCGAGGGATGTGGCATATTGAAAATCCCAATAAAACTTTTGACTATATTTATGAGTATAATGATAATTTAGATTTTCAGCTTATCACTTTAATGAGTAAAAAAAAGTATAATACTCTACCTTCTGAAGATAGAGAAATAATTGAAAATTTAGATAATAGTAGTGTTGAGGTGAGAGAAATAAAAATTAAAAATCCAAATAATCCTGTGCAGTTACGTGATGGGGTAATTTTGGTGTTTAAAATATAAAAATAAGGAAGTGAAATGGATAGAATAAATAAACAGCTAGTAAAAGAATTAATTACAACACAAGAAATTATAGGTAAGAATGAATCCGATAACTTTGAATATTATGTAAATTATTCTGTTGTTTCTGATGAGTATAATCGAACATTTAATTTAGATGATATATCCATTGGAGCTGGATTAGATACAGGTATAGATGGATTAGCTATTATAGTTAATGGCAATATTGTTGATTCAACAGAAGAGATAGATAATCTTTTAGAAAGTAATGGTTTTCTAGAAGTTTCTTATATTTTTATCCAAGCAAAAACTTCATCTAGTTTTAATGCAAGTGAGATAAGAACCTTTGCTGATGGTGTTAAAGACTTTTTTAGAGAAACTCCAACTTTACCAAGAAACAAGGATATTCAAAAAAAATCTGACATTTCAAATTATATTATAGATAATGCTTCAAAATTCAAGGATAATCCAAAATGTAAGCTTTATTTTGTTACAACAGGGATATATAATGAAAATGACCAAAATATTGAATCGGTTAAAAATAATACTATTTATGATTTAGAGAATTATAATTTATTTCAGGAAATTAGTTTTAAAATATTAGGTGCAAATGAAATTGGAAAACTTTATCGTAAAACTAAAAAACCAATTAGTGCTAATTTTACATTTTCTAACAAAGTAACATTAGATAATATTGAAGGTATTTCCGAAGCTTATTATGGAGTATTACCATTTTCAGAATTTAAAAAACTTATTGTTGATGATAATGATAATATAGCTAATGTTTTTGATGATAATGTGAGAGATTTTCAAGGAGATACAAACCCTGTAAACGCGAAAATATCTGAAACTTTAACAAGTGATAATCCATTTCTTTTTAGTGTTATAAATAATGGAGTTACTATTGTTGCAAATGAAATAAAAACTTCGGGAAATACATTTACTATTGATGATTATCAAATTGTCAATGGTTGCCAAACAAGTAATGTGCTGTTTATCAATAGAGAAAACGAGAATATACAATCTTTAAATATTCCTATTCGATTGATAGGAACAAGAAAAGATGAAGTTAAATCTAAAATAACAGTCTCGACAAATAATCAAACAGCAATTAAACCTGAACAATTATCAGCAATGTCAGAATTTCAAAAGAATCTTGAATTATATTATAATTCTATAGAAGGTGAAGGTAAATTATATTATGAACGTCGTTCTAAACAGTATAATTCAGATCCTACTGTAATAAAAAGAAGAATTATCACAACAGCTATTCAAATTAAATCATTTTCAGCAATGTTTAGTAATGACCCTCATTCTGTAACGAATTACTTTAGTCTTCTTGTAAAGAAATTAGGTAAGCCAAAATCTGCTTTATTTGAAGAAGACCATCAGTTTGCTATTTATTATCTAGCAGGGTTAGCATTTTATAGGTTAGATACATTATTTATTAACAATACAATAGATACACAATATAAAAAAGTTAAATTTTTTCTTTTAATGCTTTTTAGAATGTTAGTAACAAATGAAAAAAACCCACCATTAAATAGCCAAAATAAAGTAGAAAAATTTTCAGACCCAATTATAAAAATATTAAATAATGTAGATAAGACAACAGAATTATTTTTAAGAGCTATTAAAATAATTGATGATTCGAAAGTGAATATCAATGACAAACAGTTTATTAAATCTAAAGCAATGACTGAACGATTAATAGAAGAATTTGAGAAATGCAAATAATATCCCTATTCTCAGGAGCAGGAGGTTTAGACCTCGGATTTAAAAAAGCAGGGTTCAATACCATTTGGGCAAATGAGTATGACAAGGAGATTTGGGAAACATTTGAAAAAAACTTTACCCATACCAAATTAGACAGAAGAAGCATCACCCAAATTCCATCAAGTGAAATTCCTGAAACATTGGGGCTTATCGGTGGGCCTCCTTGTCAGAGTTGGAGTGAAGCTGGAAAATCTCGTGGGATTGATGACCATAGAGGACAACTGTTTTTTGAATTTATACGGGTTTTAAGAGATAAAAAGCCACTCTTTTTTTTGGCTGAAAATGTATCGGGTATGTTGGCAAGTCGGCATAAAGAAGCGTTGGAAAATATCAAAAAACATTTTACAGATAGTGGATATACCTTGTCATTTCAGCTTTTGAATGCTCATGATTATGCTGTGCCACAAGATAGAAAACGAATCTTTTTTGTAGGCTATCGTGATGATTTAAATCTTAAATTTGAATTTCCAAAAGCATTGGATAATAAACTCTTTTTACAAGATGTCATAGGAGATTTAAAAGAGTCTGTGCTTCCTGCTAAAAATAAAACGTATAGCAATGATGATGCCTGTCAACTCTTTAACCATGAGTATATGACGGGGGGATTTTCATCGATGTTCATGTCGCGTAATCGTGTTAGAGCATGGGATGAACCCTCTTTTACCATTCAAGCAGGAGGACGACATGCACCTTTGCATCCACAAGCTCCCAAGATGGAATCGGTAGAAAAAGACAAACGAAAATTTGTTGAAGGAAGTGAAGCATTATATCGACGATTAAGCGTTCGAGAGTGTGCTAGAATTCAAACCTTTCCTGATGAGCATAAATTTTATTATAAAAATTTAACAGCTGGATATAAAATGGTAGGAAATGCTGTTCCTGTGAATTTGGCATATCACTTGGCTAAGAAGATTTATGAGGATTTATCTGCATTAGATATTGGTTTAGATGAGGAGTTTACGGTTAAAAACCATAGAGGAAATAATTATCAAAAAGGAGTACTAAAATGAATAATAATTTAGAAACATTCGACCCTGCCAAGTATCTTGATAGTAAAGAAGTTATAGCAGAGTACCTCTCTCAAATTTTAGAAGATGGCGATATGGATGAACTCTTATCTGCTATAGGTGACATTGCAAAAGCTAAAGGCATGACACAGATTGCTAAAGAGACAGGACTTGGACGAGAAAGCTTATATAAAACTTTTCATGCTGGAGCAAAACCTAAGTTTGATACTATTGTTAAAGTACTTAACTCATTGGGTATTAAATTACAAGTCACTGCATAGCAAAAAAAATGCCTATAAAAAAGGAAGCATTACTCCTCCTTTTTTACTTCTTTTACCTTCTCTTTCTTCACCCTTTTACTCCACATATCCCCCTGAATAAAGACTTTCCAAGCCCATTTTAACCACTTGATTAATGAAAGTGCTATCCAGATAGACCAGATGAGCATTAAGGCTCGGTAGTACCAAATAGAAACCGATATCACCGTTGGTTCAGGAACAGCACCCGTTATACGGTCGCTGTACCAGTTTAGGAAATTACCGTAAGATTGATTTCCTGTTATCATCATCTCCGGGTTACCTAAGAGTCCGACCGATACAGCTCCGACGATGGTACTAATGGCAATGAGTGTGAGTAATACCAACCCTATTTGGGTAAGGTTTCGCTTCCACCCTGATAGCGTATCGCCTTTGAGCTCTCTAAATCGTAGAGCAAATATCCATACGATGATCGGCAACATAATCATCACACTGGTCGTGCTCACCCCGACACCAAGCAACAACCAATCTCTGGTTTTCAGAGGACTCCCTTTGATTCGACCCAAAATCAGGGCAAAAAGAAGTACAGCCAACAACACACCCCAGAGCAGAACAGCAGGACCTAAAACAGGCCCAGCTGTCCAGAGTATCCATCGGTTATGGGGTAAGGTAAGCTGTACGCTGTTGTTGGTACTCGCTCTGTTTAAATCGATATTCGAGAAGTGGTAGTTAACATCGGTACCCATCTCTTCTCGCCATGAGAGTTTAACCTTTTGAGCTTTGGCTTGTAGAGGTATCGAGACCTTGCCATCGCTGATTTTTAGATAGTGTGTTTTACCGTCAATAAGTGTTGGTTTGAGCTCAGTCGCAGAGTTTAGAGCGATAACATATTGACCTGCTTGTGAACTCTTGAGGCTTAAATCCAACGTAACATCACGGTAACGGGCTGATTGTAAAAGTTTTACGGTACTTGACTCTATGGTTAAGCTTTCTCCCTTAACGGCTTGTGCTTTTTCTAAAGCAATGGTCAAGTTCTCATCATGCCACGGTTTAAAACGAGGCATTAAAATGTTGCCCACTTTTAACTGTTCTATGGGGTCCATCCCTCTGTAAGTGATGTCCCAAATAGAGGAGATATCCATCTGCCATATCTCTAAGAGTTGCTGTTGATTGGGTGACTTTAACGTTAACACTTTGGTAATCGGTAGAGACGAACGCCAAGAGTAGAAACGCTTTTTATTGTCCAGATGCAATACGGCTTGGTTTGCTTTGACCTCTATCTCTTTGTCCAGTATCGACTCATTGGGTAGTAACTCGTACAACAATCCATAAGGTTTGTCAATGTTGTTTAAGAGCTTCACTTTGGTATCGACATACCAACGCTGACCAAAGTAGAAAGTTCGCTCTACCTCTACGAGTGGTTCTATTTTGCTCTTTTCTTTGACTTTTTTATTTTCGATGTTTAAATTACTGATCTCGATGTAGCTTTTTTGGTCACTGCCGACTCGCCACATTTCATTGTTGACGTTCGTACCAAAATTGTGTATCGCTAAACGAGAAGAGAGCATAATTTGGTTCTGCCCTTGAATGCTTCCACTCAACCAAACGGTATGCGTCCCTTTGCTGAGCATTATCCATAGTCCTCCACTGCTGTCAAGATTTAAGTTCACAGCTTGACTACCATCGACCACTACCTTGCTAGGTAACCATATATTTCGGTTCCCTAAAAGAGGTACAGATATATCTGTACCAGCCGAAAGGTTCATGCTTATTTGCATCACATCCTTATCAATCGTAACCTCTAAACGCTCCATCGACGCACAGTTCGGCAAACACGGTGGAGCCTCTGTTAACTTCTCTTTTAACTCCAGTAACATCTTATCCGATGGCATCTCGGCTTGAACGCTATCAGGTGAAACCAACAGCAGAGAGATAAATAGAACCATTTTCCCGGTATTGGCTAAGAGTAGATTCTCTTTAATCCTTGGCATACTCGACTTCACAAACTCATGCAACACCATGTAGAGCAGAAACAACATACCCACAATATTTAGAACTTTCAAAAACTTATTGACCATTGGAGAGACCAACCACAACTCTAAACGGTCACTGCTTCCTACTCCACTCTGCCATGAAAATCGGTGAGAATGCCACTGCCATTTTGGTTTACCGATTCCTGTCTGCACCACAGCATTGGGGTCAATTCGGTTTTGCATCATTTGAGAGTAGGATTTTTCTTTTACTTCTTTGGGCATGTACGCGTTTTGAGTTACCATACTTTTTCCTCTATACTCTTCTACAACATTGGAACTCATAGGAGCAGGAAGAGGTTCTGCCATGATTATTTCGTCTATTTCCGGGCTTTGTTGTTCAAATTCTCTTTGCTCTTGTACCTCATAGTAGTCAGCCTCTGCTAGAGTGTCGTAATGCTCTCTTTCGAGTTGTGGGTAGAGGGCTGTTCGTATCTCGTACACAGAAAAACTCAACACTTGTAGTACAGCAATAGCCACGGCACCTGCCATAAAGAACTTTAAAATCTTTTTTACTCGCCCCTCATCTAAAACACGAAGCATCGCAACCAATGCCAAGATGAAAAGCCAAATAACGGTCGGAGAATCCCCCTCATGCCAAAGCAAAACAACAAACAGCGTTGCCAAAAGCGACCATGTCAAACCATAGAGCTGATAAACGGCAATACCGATAAGCAGTACCAAAAAGATATCCATCAAATTCCATTTGTCTAACCATGCAGTGGTTTTGTTATCTGAACCAAAGGCTGCAAAGAGCTGCCATCCCGGTGGTAAGTTGAGCATGGTAGTGACGGTATTGAACTTCTCATCCCAACCATTGGCAGGAAGCATGGTAATGTCACCCTTATACCTGCCAGATGCTTTTATGGTCATCTCTTCTTCTCGAAGTTCTATCCCTTTTTGTTCACTTTTATCTAGGGTGGTAATAAGCATTGGTTCATTGTTAATAGAAGCCGAAGCCAACTCTAAAATGTTTGTCGCCTCCAATCGTCGTACCTGAGAAATTTTAGCATCAATGGTATCGCTTACGGTGTACCCTTGACCATCAAAGTCCAACCATAAATCTCGTTTGAGCTTCAGCTCATTTTTCTGCTGTTGTTTGGCACTTTTATACAACTCTTTAATCTTCAAGCTCTCTGTCTCTCCTACCAAATAGGACGGTAGAGCTTTCCACTCATTGGGCAACGTGGTCTGAGATGGGTCGATGGAGCTTACCCCTTCTATCTCTATGGTTCGGTAGTTGGCATCGGATACCAATGTCCATATCTCTTCATTGGCATAGCCAAAGTTATACTTTGGCTTTTGTAATGTCGTAACATTTTGAGGAGTGTACGAATCGATTACTGCCGTCCACTCCCCTGCTTTGACCTCAATTTCCAGCTTTTTATCTTCTGTAATGGTCGCGTTCAAAGAGCTCTTAACAGCTGTGGGTAAAAACCCATCCACCAGTACTCCATCTAAAACGACCGAACGCATTTTCCCTGAAACACGAAAGTGCAAATAGGTCTGCATACGCAGTGGGTGTCCATCGATTATTTTTCGATAGAGTGAAACCACCAAGGTTCCTTTTTCAACCTTGGCACTCTGCTCTTGGTCTAACCAAAGCCTAGCATTGGCATCGACTTTAACATTGCTCAGGGGTTGATTGTTTTTTGACAATGCCACCAAAGCGATATTTTTAGGAAGTTGTATGTACTTCAAATCCTCTTTTACCGGAATAGAACCCGTGATTTTATGGGTTCCTTTACCCAGTATAAGGTTAGCAGTGGCAGTGGTTCCTAGCACAATGGCTTTTTTACCATCGACCACAACATCTTTTGCCCAACTCATGTGTGCATAAGGAAGCTCAACGTTGCTGTTCTCTTTGTAAAGTGTTACGTTCATACTAAAGTCAACATGCTTATCCTTAAGCGCCACTTCTACTTGAGTAAACCAGTCACATTGTGGGCTACCTCTCTCATAATTTATGGGACACTCCCTATCTTTCACATCATCCAAAACCCAATCTTTCCACTCTAAGAGTGAGGGAGGGATTTGGTTCTCTTCTAAGGCAAAAAGTGATGGGGTACTAATAAAAAGATAAAAAAAGATAAAAAGACGAAAGAGTTTGAACATAAGAGCAACCTTTGAATAGAATATAAATATGTTGAATTATATTCTATCATAAATTTTCTATTTCCAAAGACCATGTTAAAACCAAATTTAACATTTAATGATACCACACCTACTCTACTTTCTCCCGTGTCGAAGTCATCCCCAATCCTAACCAACTCTGCATACCACCTCGGTACCATTTGATTTTTTCTGCCGGGTAACCGATGGCTAACAACTCTTTAATCATATGAGGTGATTGTCCACACCATGCACCGTTGCAAAAGAGTAGAATGGTTTTTGCTTTTGTAAAATCATACGCCTCTTTTGTTTTACGAACACCTAAGGTTTTAAGCGATTGGGCAAACTCTTTGGCGTACTTTTTTTGGTCTATAAAGTAGAGAAACGAGATATTAATCGCTGAGGGAATCGTTAACTCTTGAAACCATTTTTCGGCTCGTGAATCGATAAAGAGCATTGTGTTATCCTTTGCCATTTTTTTAAGATAAGCTAAGACTTCTAGCTCTCCATAAGTCTCTACATCTTTATGTAGGCTCATCGGAGAAATTTTTCCTACAGAGGTTACAAAGGAAACTTGACAGGCAGTCGGTACATCTTTATGGGCATAGTTTCCACCCCAAATGGTTTTGGCTTTCATGGCGACATCACGTTCACAGATATCGGCGATTTCTCGCTCTATATAAACCTCTTCTTTTTCACCTTTTTCATTAATGGTAACCACCTCTACGCCGTCGTATTGAAGATTGCTTAAGTTCTCATCTGCCATGGAAAATGTAAACAGCAGTGGTAGTATTACTAGTTTTTTTAACATTTGAAATCCTTTTAAGTTAAGTAAGTGGACACAATAGGTTTCATATTGTGTCCACTTACTTAAATGATTATAGCTATATTTTTTTAAAATCAAAAAAAGTTTTTAATTAAGTACCTGACCATAATAAATGGCATATGTCATTTATTATGGTCAGGTACTTAGACTCTACAGCATGACCCAACCCATAAGCAAATACAAGATCGAAGCCAATCCTGCTGCTATGAGTGCATAAGGCATCTGTGTTCGTACATGAGAAATATGATCACAGCCACTTGCCATGGAAGAGATGATGGTGGTGTCCGATATAGGAGAGACATGATCTCCAAAAATTCCACCTGAAACAACAGCTCCTATGACTAAAGGTATAGAGATATCAAATGTTGCACCTAATGCCAATGCAATGGGCATCATAATGGAAAATGTTCCCCAACTGGTTCCTGTGGAAAATGAGGTCAATGCTGCAACTAAAAAGACCAAAAGAGGTATAAATATCGGTGATATATTCGCACTGTTCATGACATCGGCAATGTAGTTGGCTGTGCCTAACTCTTTAATCACATTACCGATAAGAAATGCCAATAATAAAATAAATACTATAGGAATCATATCCGATATACCTGCATAGAGTGTATTAAAGTACTCTTTGTGTTTTATATGTTTAGAAGGAACGTAGTAGAGATAAATAAACAACAGTGTCGCTATAACAGCATAAAATACAGAGGTTGATCCCGACCCTTCTAATATCTCCCCTTTACCTGTGTAGTAGAGTGATAGAGGTACCATAGCAATTAAAACGATTAAAGGAAGTATCATCAATAGAGGTGATTTATGATGCTTCGTTTTTATATTGGTATTCTCTTCTAATTTATGTGCTTGTGCATGACGCATGGAACCAATATTTACATCAAATAGAATAACGACCAATACCATAACCACAACAATTAATGAGTAGAAGTTAAAAAATATGGATTGAATTAATAAAGAGAGTGCTTGTCCCTCAATAACATGTGCATCTACAGCTGTGACAATTAACCCTAAAAGTAAAGCTCCCCAGGCATTAAAAGGGATGAGTGAACAGATGGGTGCTGAGGTTGAGTCACAAACAAAAGCCAATTTTTCCCTGCTGACTCCATTTTTATCACAAAGAGGTTTAGCCACTGTACCGGCAATCAGTGCCGTAATAGAGGATTCAATAAAAATGATTACCCCTAAAACATACGCCAAAAGCAAAGAGCCTTTAGGAGAGTCGATGTTTTTCTCTTTTTTACTAATGTAATGAATAAATCCATCAACACCTCCTGAATTAGAGATCAGTTTAATAATCGCTCCTACCAAGAGAGCAAAGAGTACCGTTTTGGTTATCCAACCCTCTGAAAAGAGTCCTATAAATCCATCCAGAAGAGCAATAAGTGCTTCAAATGGATTGTATTGATGAATAACCAATTCACCTAAAAAAATACCGGACAAAAGAGATACCACAACATCTTTTGTTATAATTGCCATAATGATGATAAAAAGTGGTATAAGAACGGATAAAAGTCCCAAATTTTCCATGAATTTTTCCTCGTATTTACAATTTAAGGCATTATAACATTATGAAAACACTATCTCTATTAACATTAAGCTTCCTACTCTTTACGGCTTGTCAAAACGATACAAATCTTCCTGCACCAACAATGAGCCAAGAGAAAACAAGGAATTTAGAAAACATTATTATTCCCCAAGAGTCTTCTCAATTGCTTGTCGTAACAACTGAAGATTGGCATAGCAAAAACGGAATACTACAACGCTATGAAAAAAACAATGAAACCTGGGGAAAAATAGGTAAACCAATAAGTATAACAGTAGGACGAAATGGCTTAGGTTGGGGTCTTGGGCTACATACCACACCAAACAATGCCCAATACATTAAAAAAGAAGGTGACGGTAAAGCACCTGCCGGTCTTTTTGCTTTAGGTCATGGTTTTGGATATACCCCTTACCCTACTAAATTTCCCTATACCGTCTACAAAACAACTGACCACTGTGTTGATGATAGCAACTCACAATGGTACAACCAAATTATAGACAGTAACAAGATTCAAAAAGATTATAAAAGCTTTGAGCATATGAAGTTAAACCATCATCTTTACAAATATGGAATAACGGTTGAGCATAATAGTAAACAAAAAGCATATGCCGGTTCATGTATTTTTATGCATATACGCAGTGAGAATGGAAAAGGTACAGCCGGATGTACAGCCATGAAGGAAAGCGAAATTATGACCATATTAAAATGGCTAAAAAAAGAAAGAAAACCACTGTTATTACAATTACCAAAAGAAGAGGTCTTAAAAGTAACTTTTTAAAGAATGCTATTCAATAGAATTATAATAAAGAACAATTATAATTTCTATTGAATCTTAAATTATTTAAGTAAACCTATCTGTTTTAAAAAAGGTCTTACATCCAATGACTTTTCAGAAAGTTTACGAATCATTGTATCTAACCCTTTATCACTAGAAATCCATTCTGAAAGATGATCTATACAATATTTTTTTTCACCTGACGTGAAACCTTGATATTCATTAAGTGCATTTTGAATAATATTTATCCGATTTATTTCTGCATTATGTCCCATTTTTACCCTTTATGTAGTTAATTTAATTTTAGAAATTAATTCTAACAAAATTCTACTATCAAGCATATATAAAAATATTACTAACATTCATTTTTAAATAAATTTTAATAAAAAACAACGAATAAAAATTAACTTTTTTTAATATTTTAACCTAAAAAATACTTGTTCCATCCAATATTTAAAAATAAAAAAAAACTTTTTTTTACTGTTTT
>JAHJJU010000094.1 GCA_018822805.1 bacterium | reverse complement strand
TGCCTTTAATCGAGTATAAAAAAACGGATTGCTCTCTAACCGCTCAGCCTGCTCAAAACTATCCAGTGTCTTTTGCACTTCCTGTTCTATTTTATCTTTTTTAGTCATATTTAACAAAAAAAAATAGTTTATATTAGAATAAATTTTAGAATTTATAATTTTTTATAATAAATTAGGGAGGAAAAGGAAAAAGGGAAAGAAAGGTAGAATAAAAGATTTAATGGACTATTTATGATAAATAATCAACCCCAATAATAACCCAACAAAGTAGATGTAAAATTACAGAAAAAAGTACAGCTGTAGCCCCAATATCTTTAGCTGTTTTAGCCAAAGGATGTTTTTCAGTCGTAACTAAATCCACTACGTTTTCAACAGCAGAGTTTAGTAACTCGGCTATCATAACTATAAAATAAGTAATAACCAAAACCAATTTATAGATCAACTCAAACGGTAAAAAGTAAACCAAAGGGAAAAAAACAACAGCAATAGCAAGTTCTATTTTAAAAGAAGTTTCTGTTTTAATCGCATGGATGAGTCCATCCCATGCATAAGAGGCATTTTTAAAAATGGTATATTTAGGTTTATTGTTCATATTATAGTCTCCTCTCACTAAAGCTTCGCCCTTGGTGAGAAATATTTATTCTAAACATTCTATAAACCAAAAGTTAAAAAGACTTGTCCATTACGAATATCAATACCTTTTACAAAGCCTGAACCAATACCGGCTTTTTTAATGTTGTAAATAGGTTTTTTCGCAACCGTTTCAGCAATAATGAGACCCAAAGAGCGTTTTATGTCTTCTGTTAGATACTTTGACAATGAGAAGTCATGAAAAGTTAACTCTTTCACCATTGGATTAGCCAAATAGAGATTTTGGGTTTGAGGATCAAATCGCACAGCACTAGAAAGTTGTAAATTCCCTCCAATTCCAGTTGGAATTAAAAAATTTGAGAACTTAAATGAAGTGCCTATGCCCAATTTGTCACTGCCCTCTTGACCCAATACATTAGGGTCTGAAATACTGACAGTTCCCAATGTACGTTTCTCTTCTACAGGAAATTGCTCTGCCAAGGTAGAATTAATCATACTCATAGGAACAGCCACAGTGTACCCTCTACCATCAGGGTCAACACCCACACACGCCGTAAAACAACCCACAATAGCAATAACGATAACAGCCAATATTTTTTTTAACATACAAACTCCTTTTTATTTAATCACTCTATACCATGTGCTTGATTATAAGCTTTTATTTTTCTTACATAAGCATCATGTTTCTTTTTACGCATCTCTGCTCGTTTATCCAAATGTTGTGCTGCTAAGGTCTCATCGACGACCAAATAGTTATGTTTTACCATTTTATCAATCACTTTATGAAAGGTAGGTGCAGCTGTATGTGATGAAAAATAGACTTTTTTAGGTTTTATCACAAAAACCCCAACAGTATACTTATGTCCCTCTTTATCATTGACAAAACCATAAAAACTGCTGTGATATGCTTCAATATAACGACCCCTATGTGCAATATGTGCTGTACCTGTTTTTCCACCCACTTCTAAACCATCATATTGTGCTGCTGTACCGGTTCCTCGGTTTACGGTTGCCAACAACATATCATGAATTGTGGCTGCTGTTTTTAAAGAACATGCATGCACGGAGTGAACCTCACTATCTATATCATACAATCTTCCCTTTTGATCACTGAGATGGTTCACTATTTTAGGGGTAACAGCAATACCATTATTGTTAAAGGCACTGTACGCTTTAATCATCTGCATAAAATTTGCAAACATACCATAACCATAAGCCATATTGGCACTGTGTACTTTATGATCCAATTGACTTGCTGTTTTAATACGTCCTATCAACTCTCTTGACAAATCAATTCCTGAACGTTTAGAAATTCCAAAATTTCGCCAACCATCATAAAGCTCTTTACCCGAAAGTTTCCATGCAATTTTAGAGATTCCAATATTAGAAGAGTACATAATAATACCTTTAGGTGTCAATTCCTTAAAATAGTCATCATCAGTAATGGTATAATTTTCATTCACTTTAAATTTACCACCCAAAACAATTGGTTTATTCAGATTTACTCTATTTTTGTCTAAAGCAATAGCTAAAGTTAAAGGTTTCATAACTGAACCCGGTTCATAAAGATATTCAGAAAAATTAGGATTTAAAGAGGGAACCTCGTTCTGCTGAATATTTTTTGGATCAAAACGTTCTGAAGTGGCTAAAGATAAAATTTTTCCTGTTCTAGAGTCCATAACAGCAACCATAATCTCTTGAGCAGCAACTTGAAGTTTCATATCATCAATCACTTTTTCTACACTACGTTGAAAATCAAGTTCAATATTTAAGTGCAGATTCATCCCATCAGCACGTTTCACTTCTCTACTCTTCCCATCTCGAAGAGGTGTTCCAAGAACATCACGTTTCCCTTTAATCAAACCATTTACCTCAGGTTTAAGATAGTCTGAATACGCTTTCTCTAAACCTTTTATGCCTCTAGGCGTCTTATAATCATTATTCACTTCTGTTCGAACATAACCAACAAGAGGAGTTAAAAGCTTTTTATGAGGGAAATATCGCGTTTCACTGCTGGGTAAAATATCTAAACCAAATACCAAATGAGGCTTTTTAGGATCTAATGGTCGAAAAATATCCATTTTATTCATCTTATACCCAAGAGATGTCAAATCACTGGCCAAACGAACATCAAGATCATCGCAAAGTACAACACGACCTTGAATCGCTTTGCCTTTATATATAAACTTACTTAAAACCTCTTTTTCACTGATGCCACTATAAATACTAAACAGTTTGACAAAAAGATCCTTCTTCTTAGGATCAATACTCTGCGTATGAACTTCAGCACGAAACTGCTTTTGACTGTAAGAGACAACAAAATTATCAGCCGAAATAATTTTTCCCCTTATGGCTTTGTTTTCAACAGAGACAAATTTATCGTCCGTCTGACGTTCTGAACTCATCGTTTTAGCAATGGTAACAAGAAATATTACCAGTAAAAAAAATATACCTATAAAAAAAGCAAGCAATATGGCACTTCTATAACGTATCATTCTATTTTCTATATGTGCATCGTGCATATTAACCTTATTTTTATTCTAATACTATTATGAAAAAATTTCTATGTAAAATGTGATGATTTCTAACACAATAATTGAGTTGTTCTTAAATAATTCTCTAAAAAACAATTTTACTATTTTTTTCAAAAAATTCTGATAAAATATGTTCACAAACCCAAAATACATAGGAGTTCTTGAATTTTATCAAGAACTTTATTAAAAGAATACAACCATGATTGATAAACCTCTCTTTGGTGCAACTGTTATCCTCTTAATTCTTGGATTGATAATGAGTTACTCCCTCTCTACCTATGCTGTTATGAAATTTCATTATACTGATTCTCATTTTTTTATACGACAACTTGTAGCCGTGACCATAGGAATAACCCTCATGATAGGTCTAAGTAAACTTGACCCGGATAGATGGTTTAAACCCATAGGTATTTTTTTATTTTTAACCTTTCTTATCATTTTACTCATTATGCCTTTTCTCTCAGAGAGTCTTGTACGTAACATTGGTGGAGCAAAACGATGGATTAATTTAGGTCCCATGTCTATAACCCCTGTCGAGTTTTATAAAATCGGATTTATTATGTTTATCTCCTGGTCCTTAGTACGAACCCGTCTACCCAGAGGAAAAATGGGACTCAATGCAGAGGTTAAGGTCTTTGTTCCTTATGTTATGATCTTAATTATCAGTACCTTACTGATTGCTGTTTTCCAAAAAGACTTAGGTCAAACTGTTGTACTCTCTGCTACACTATTGGTACTCTTTTTGTTAGTGGGAAGCAGTTTTCGTTTTTTTTCCATACTTTTTGGAATGGCTTTAACGGGAGTTGCCACACTGATTATTATGGAACCCCATAGAATTAAAAGAGTACAAGAGTGGTTCCTCTCACTTGACAACTCGGCAAACCGACTCGAAACCTATCAGATATCAAACTCATTAGATGCCATTCATCATGGAGGTTTTTTTGGACAAGGACTTGGTAATGGTCAATATAAACTGGGATTCCTCTCTGAAGTCAATACCGACTTTGTATTGGCTGGAATTGCAGAAGAACTTGGATTCATCAGCATCTTTGCCATTACTCTCCTTATGCTCTTTATTGTCTTCCGTATTTTTAAAGTGGCTGCAAAAGTAGAAAATCCAACCTATTACCTTTTCTGCGTCGGTGCTGCCCTACTCATTACCTTTTCTTTTTTAATTAACAGTTTTGGTATTTCCGGTATTACGCCGATTAAAGGTATTGCTGTACCGTTCTTAAGTTATGGTGGTTCACAAGTAATTGCTTCCTCTTTGAGTATAGGTTTGGTTTTAATGATTTCAAAAAAAATAAATAGGGAAAACTGATGAGTATTGTTATGACAGGAGGAGGAACAGGTGGTCACCTCACCATTATTAAAGCTGTTAAAGAAGAGTTATTGGATGTAGAGCTTATCTATATTGGCTCAACAAAAGGTCAAGACAAAGCATGGTTTGGTGAAGATAAACAATTTAAACAAACCTATTTTCTTCCAACTCAAGGTGTGGTAAACCAAGGTCTTTTAGGTAAAATAAAATCCATTTTTATGCTCATAAAAGCCACCATAAAAGCTCGAAAAATATTAAAAAAAGCCAATGCAAAAGTGGTTTTTTGTGTGGGTGGTTTTTCTGCTGCACCCACCTCTTTTGCAGCTAAAACCTTAGGAATACCATTGGTAATACATGAACAAAATGCAGCCATAGGTTCACTGAACAAACTGTTACGACCCTATTCTTCAGCGTTTATCTCCTCTTATGAAAACGAGAGTCCCATTAAAGCCTATGCCATAAAAAAAGAGTATTTTGAAAAATCACGTATTCGCAAAAAAATTCAAACCATTATATTTCTTGGAGGTTCTCAAGGAGCTCAAGCCATTAATAAACTGGCTTTAGAGTTGGCACCTACCCTTAAAGAAAAAGGAATTAAAATCATTCATCAAGCCGGTGAACGGAATATTGATGAAGTCCAAAAAGCGTATGATGATTTAGGAATAGAAGCAGAAGTTTTTGGATTCACAACCAAACTTTCAGATCACATGAAAGAAGCAGATTTTGCCATAGCACGTTCCGGTGCTTCAACGTTATGGGAACTCTCTGCTATGGCATGTCCAACACTCTACATACCTTACCCTTATGCAGCAGGTGACCACCAATACTACAATGCAAAATTTTTAGTCGATCAAGATGTTGCATGGATTATGAGAGAAAATGAAATAGAGAGTAAAAAAATCATTGCTCTTTTAGATGAAAATATGGAAGAAAAATCTAAAAAACTTCAAAATATGATTGAAAAAGATGGTGCATTAAAAATTGCTGAACTGTTAAAAACATTCACGTAGGGTGTCATTTTAATGCACCATTTTAAAAACATGTAAAGCATTCATAACGTTTTTTGGTGCAATAAATTGCACCCTAAATCCTCCTTAAACCTAATTTCGATATAATTCCAAGCTTTTTATATTTTACTATAAAAGAGAAGCAAAATTCTCATGTAGTTATTCCTTGAAAGGTTGCGTTTAGCTTGTCGAAACGTTAAGGGCTACAGTGGCACAAACCTAAGACTACGGTCTCTAAAAATAACATTTTTGTCTTATTATGTATAGTAACACTATCTATAGTAAGGCTTTTGCAAGGAGCAAAATATGGTAACAATGAAAGATTTACTAGAGTGTGGTGTACACTTCGGTCACCAAACAAGAAGATGGAATCCAAAAATGAAAAAATTCATTTTCGGTGAGAGAAAAAACATTTATATTATTGACCTACAAAAAACACTTAGATACTTCAAATATACCTACAATGTAGTTAAAGAAGCAGCTGCTGAAGGTCAAACGATGATCTTCGTAGGTACTAAAAAACAAGCTAGAGGTGCAATTAAGGAGCATGCTGAAAGATGTGGAATGCCTTATGTTTCTACAAGATGGTTAGGTGGAATGTTAACAAACTACCCAACAATGAAAAAATCTATCAGAAAACTTGAAATCATCGAGCAAATGGAAGAGAATGGTCAACTTGAACTTTTAACTAAAAAAGAAGCATTAATGCTTTTAAGACAAAAAGAGAAGTTAAATTCATACCTTGAAGGTTTCAGACACATGAAAAAACTTCCGGATATGATGTTTGTTGTTGATGCTGTTAAAGAACATATTGCTGTTAATGAAGCTAGAAGAATGGGAATGAAAGTTGTTGCTCCAATTGATACCAACTGTGATCCGGATGTTATTGATTACCCAATTCCTGGAAACGATGATGCAATTAGATCAATCAATCTTTTCTGTCAAGAAATGGCTGAAGCAATGATTGAAGGTCAAGCTGTATTCGCAGAAAAAGAAGGTAAAGAAGTAACTAACGCTCCGGCAGTAGATGCAGAACTTGCAGAAGCAATGATGGCACAAACTGAAGAGACTGCTACAGAAGAAGAAGTAGCAGAAGTTATCGCTGAAGCAGTTGCAGAAGGTGAAGCACAAAAAGATGAACTTACTAAACTTTCAGGTATTGGTAAAGTTGGTCAAGACAATCTTTATGCTGCCGGAATTACAACATTTGCACAAATTGCAGAAATGACTGAAGAAGAAGCAGAAGAAGCAAAAGTAAAAGCTGAAGCAGTTGCAGAAGCAAAAGAATTGGCAGGAGCATAAGTTATGGCAAACTTTGGACCAAAAGATATTAAAAAACTAAGAGAGACCACATCAGCCGGTATGATGGATTGTAAAACTGCACTTGCCCAAAGCGATGGTGACTTTGATGCTGCTATTGCATGGTTAAGAGAAAAAGGTCTTGGTGCTGCTGCTAAAAAAGCCGGTAAAGTTGCTGCTGAGGGTGTTGTTTCTATACAAGTATCTGATACAAAAGCTGTTATTGTTGAGATTAACTCACAAACAGACTTTGTTGCTCAAAACAATGTATTTAAAAATGTTGTTGCAGAGATTACAAAACATGCTTTTGATAACAACTTAGCAGACGCAGAAGCGATTAACACTTCTGAAATCAATGGTCAAAATTTTGCTGACTACCTTTCACTTCAGATTGCTACTATTGGTGAGAACCTGGTTGTAAGAAGAGCCGGTATGATTGCTTCTGATGATGAAACTGTAGCTATTAATGGTTACCTTCATGCCAACAACAGGGTTGCTGTTTTACTTGCTGCAAAGTGTGAAGACAAAGCAACTGCCGATAAAGTTAGAGCAGAACTTAAAAATGTTGCAATGCACGCAGCTGCTATGAGTCCAAGTACATTATCATACACAAGTTTTGATCCTACATTTGTTGAAGAAGAGACAGCCGGTAGAATCGAAAAAGTTAAAAAAGAGAATGAAGAGTTGATAAGACTTGGTAAACCTCTTAAAAATGTACCTTCTTATGTAAGTAGACTTCAGTTAACTGACGAAGTTATTGCAGAAGCAAAAGCAGCCATTGAAGCAGAATTGGCTGCTGAAGGTAAACCGGAAAAAATTTGGGATAAAATCGTTCCGGGTAAAGTTGAAAGATTTATCTCTGACAACACATTACTAGACCAAGAACTTGCACTTCTTGACCAAAAATACGTTATGGATGACAGCGTAACTGTTGCAGGGCATATTGAAAAAATTTCCGGTGGAAAAGCTACAATTACAGACTTCATTAGACTTGAAGTGGGTGAAGGTATCGAAGTTGAAGAGGAAGATTTTGCAGCAGAAGTTGCAAAACAAATGGCTTAATTATTCAATAATTAACAAGTAGGGGTTGATTTATCGATCATTAAATGGTCGGTGAACCGACCCTACGCAAAACAGAAGGATAATTGGTATGTCCCACACTCTACTTAAAGCGACAAACATTGCTCACGCATTTGACTATCCACTTTTTTCACACATCAACTTTGAACTTCATGAGAAAGAGAGCATTGCAATTCTTGGTAGATCAGGCTCGGGAAAATCTACACTTTTACATATTTTTTCTTCATTTATACACCCCAATGAAGGCAAAGTAGAACTTTTAGAACAAGACTTATATACATTAAAAGAGAATAATATCGAAGCCATACGGCGTTATGATTTGGGTATTATTTTTCAAGCACACTACCTCTTTAAAGGTATGAAAGCAATAGAAAATTTAGAGATTGCTACCCTACTCTCTAATGAGACCATAGATAATGAACTTTTAGAACGTTTAGAGATTAAAGAGCTAATGGAACAGAAAATTGGTGAACTCTCCGGTGGACAACAACAACGTGTCTCTATTGCTAGAGTACTAAGTAAAAAACCGAAAATCATCTTTGCTGATGAACCAACAGGAAATCTTGACAAAGAGACAGCAACACTGGTCATGGATGTACTACTAGAGTACATACAAGAACACAATGCAGCCATGGTATTGGTCACTCATGATGAAGATATGGCTAAACTCTGTGACAAAAGTTATAAACTAGAAAATCAACATCTGGAGAAGTTTTAATGACCCTACTTGATATTATCTATAAAATTGCTCTTTTTTTTCTCGTCTTTTATGGTGCCATTATGCTTACTTCTCTCATTAGTAAAAAAATTCGAGAGAAAAGTGAAAATAAAGATAAAGAGAAGTAAATTCACTTCTCTATTTTAGACGTGTCACTTTATATCCATAACTTTCTAAATATTCTATAACACTCTTTTTATCCAAAAAATGCATCACCCCAAAAGCAAAAAGATACGTCTTCTGAAGATCTTTTTTAAGTAAGGTATCAATACGTTTTGCCATGAGCAGGTTACGTTTATAGAGTAACTCTTCCATAAATTTTGTCTCTAAAGCTCTATATTTTCCATCGTCAAACTGCTGATTGACATAATCTAACAGTGCTTTACCATTACCTTGAATATAGAAACTTTTCATCTTTTTCATGTACTCTCTATCTTTTTCTAAAAAGTCCAAAGTAGACTCCAACATGAGTATCTGCTCATTCAACGTAAATGTATCAAAATATCCAACCTGTTCATCAATGGTCTCAACTCCACCAACACTTTTATTATGCCCTTTGGCATAGGTGAAAATGGTATCGTCTATCACTGTCAGTGTAGGATGCTTCAACTGATCTTCCAGCAGACCAATGGTTGCTGAGAGTGCCCAAACTTTTAGTTGTGCAAAAGGGGTTAAATTTAGAGCCGGACTGATAGTCTGAAGATACTTCTCTGTACGAGCATAAAGCTTTTTAGAGAGCAACATATTCAGATGTTTACCATCTTTACGCAACATCAACTGTGAAATTTTTAATTGATTCATAAAATTCATATCTATCTCTGTTCTTACCCCATCACTACGTTCTATCGCATCACGCAGTTGTTTGGGTAAGTTCGTCAACTCTGGAGCAGGAACATGAATGGTTCCAAACAAATAGGAAGTTTGTGTACCTTTCTCTATTTTCCATAAAAATGGGTTTTTAGAAAGAGGGTTTTCCTTACCCTCTTCAGCCATAACGAAAATATTTAACGTTACAAATAACAGAACCAATTTAAACAAATACATTTTTTCTCCTATATCCACAAATTATCAATAAGCCGGGTATTGCCTACTGTCGCTGCTACCAAGATAATGGTATTGCCCAACTCTACCTCATCTATAACTTCAAAGTGACGATTTACTAAGGTGACGTACTCAACATCAACATCCGTCAGAACAACGTGCATCTCTTTGCGTATATGCTCTATATTAAACTCTTTTTTCATCACCATCTCAGTTGCTTTCTTAAGTGAACGCGATAAGCTTAATGCTCTAACCCTCTCTTCTTTACTCAAATAAACATTGCGACTACTCAGTGCTAAGCCGTCAGCAGCACGTACAATTTCACAAGGAATAATTTCTGCATTTATAAAATAATTTTGTACCATTTGCGTAACCAATACTAATTGCTGAGCATCTTTTTTTCCAAAATAGGCTTTAAAGGCTGTCGGTTTGTTGTAAGCTATAAGGTTCAAAAGTTTCATCACCACCTGCAACATACCGTCAAAATGACCCGGTCGCTTTGTACCTTCTAAAATAAACCCTCGAACAGCTGGAGCTGCTATTTTTAACTCATCTTTTTCATACATCATATCAGCCATTGGCATAAAGAGTATGTCTACTCCTGCAAGTTCACATATTTTTTTATCGGCTTCATCTTTACGTGGATATTTATCTAAATCTTCACCCTCTAAAAACTGTGTTGGGTTTACAAAAATAGAGACCACAACGGTATTATTCTCTTTTCTCGCTTTACGTATAAGCGTCAAATGTCCCTCATGTAACGCTCCCATGGTTGGTACAAAACCAACACTTCCATTTATCTTCGCAGTCTCATTCAACAATGCTTCTATGGAATTTACAATAATCATTATTACTCACTTCATTTATTCTAATAAGCATATTATAGTAGAGTTCGTTCAAAAGTAAATAAAAAAATTAATATTTAATTTCTATTAAGAGACCGTTATAATTTTTTATGATATAAGTAAGAAAAAAATTATTATAAAGGTCTTATTATGGACGCACTTATGGAAGCCATCGAAAACGATAATGTTGTACAAACAAAAAAATTATGTGAAGTAGGAGAGGATCTTACACGTCAGATAGACATGGGTATAGAGTATGGGCTAGAAGACCCTGATGAAACACCTATACTCTTCTATGCCATACGAAAACATGCTTCGATTGAACTCATTGAAGTACTGTTAAAATATGGATGTACTTTAGATCAAGTAGATGATGATGGTTTAGGTGTTATAGATATTGCCATTAAATTTAAACGTGAAGATGTGGTTCAATTCTGCATTGATAAAGGTGTCGACCTTAACGCAACGTCTAGAAAGAGTGGAATCACGCCTATTGTTCTGGCAGCCTGTTTCAACAACATCAGTATTGCAAAACTGTTGCTTGACAACGGAGCCGAAATTAACAGTCACGATACCTCAGGTATGAGTACTAAAGATTATGCTAAAAAACTGGGTCAAAAAAAGATGTTGGAGTTCTTACATGAACGAGGGGCTAAATACAACCGTTATGTTCAAGATGCCCAAAGAGAAGCAACCCAAGCAGGAGAAACTGTTGAACCTCTTGAGGAGAAAGGCGACATGAATAATCGAAAAACCCCAACTGAAGATATGGGGTTTGATTCAATCTAAAAATTCAACAGCTCTATAACTTTCTCTATAGGGCGACCAATAACTGCTCGATTTCCTTTTATAACAATAGGACGTTCAATGAGTTTCGGATGAGCCACCATCGCTTCGATGAGTGCTTCTTCTAAACTCTCATCTTTTAAGTTTAACTCTTTATAAAGCGTCTCTTTTGTTCGCATTAATTCTCTTGCACCCATACCCAACATTTTAAGAAGTTCTTGAATCTCCTCTTTGGTTGGTACATTTTCTAAATACTTTACTACTTCAGCTTCAATACCCTTCTCTTCTAAAAGTTTAAATGAATCTCTCGATTTTGAACATCGTGGGTTGTGCCAAATTTTAATGTCGGTCATCTCTATTTTCCTTAAATCAATTTTTGAAATTCTAGCTAAAAGAGATTAAAGCTTTTTAATATCAAAGACCAAGCGAGCAGGACTCTTTAAATCAAATACTCTAACTTTTGCAGCATCACGCAGTTTTATATGAAACGTATACCCACTATCGTCTAAATATTTATCAAAATAGATCTTTTCAACAATACTCACAGACGAAAATTTTGGAAATGCTGCAGAAAAGGCTCTGTATCCACTTATAACCACTGTAATCACTTTTTTAGAAGGATAGTAATTCACCTTATAGTGCCCAACATTGTTGGCAGGTTTACTGCTTCCATCTGACCACATATAGGTGTCAAATACCAAACGCATGTAACTATCATGATTACCTTCTCGAATACTTTTGACATTAAGACCATCACCAATCACACCTCCTTCAAAAGTTTGAACCGTAGCATCAGCAACAGATAAACTCTCTTTTTCCAACACAATGGGATGTAAATCGGTATCGAACCCCTCATCCTCAAACGATGGTTTTTCATCAATCAAATCGACAATGCCATTATCATGAGCTACAGTAGTGTTGGTACTGTTTTGATCATATCGGACACCTGTTTCACAAGCTGTAAAAAGCAACGCAACAAACAAAGTTAAAACTATTTTTTTCATGATGAACCCTTTTTTAATATATTATAACATAGAAAGCAAAATCTATACCCTATTGTTACTATTAAAAAAGTACAGCTGTCAGATCAAAACTAACCGTGGTTCCTTCACCTTTGGTAGAAGTAATTCGAATTTTTATTTTTTCATCATCACAATATGCCTTGACCAGAGCCAAACCTATTCCCTCTCCATACGCTGCATTATCCAACTGATAATAACGCTCATAAATGGTTACCAATTCGGTTTCATCCATTCCGATACCATGATCTTCTATACTTAGAACATTCTTTTTTAAACGTACTTCTATGGGTTGTTCTCTCAAAGAATATTTCATAGCATTGGCAAGAATGTTGTCCAGCATCTTTTCAAAACCTATCTTATCAACCTTAATGCTGTGAGATTCTAGTTGAACGATAAAGGGATTTCGATTTAAAAGTTTCATTGCCTCAACACGTTCAGCAATTAACTGCTCTAAAGGGAAAGATTCTTTTTCTATAGTATGAATCTCTTTTTTTATACTGTAAACCAACTCAGCATAGAGCCGTTCTAGTCGCTTCGTTGATGAATCAATCCGTTCTAAACGTTTTAAACTCTTTTCATTATCTTTAAGGCTACGCTTCAACAGAGAACTGTTGGCTTGAATGGTGGCAAGGGGAATATTGAGTTCATGCAGAATCTCTTTGGTTAAATGCAGTAGATTTTCATCAACTCTAAATTGTTGACTTAAAATATAGGCATTTAAAATATACCCAAGAAGGATACCGATTAGCATAAATAGAGCTGAAGCGATAAGAAAATTTTCTTTAGAAAAGCCTTGGGTATCCAAATATCCATAGAGACCCAAGAGTAAAAATATTAATGAAATTCCATAAAGTAACGTCGCTATCCAAATTTGTTGGTTCATCTACACTTCACTTAGAATAAACCTATACCCAACACCTCGAATGTTTTCAATGGCTGTTGGAAAAAACTTTTTTAATGATGCAATATAAACCCGAATAGCACCTAAACTAACCTCTTCATTCGAGTGCCAAAGCTCTGACTCTATTGTCTCCATTGTCACTACCTCACCTTTTGCCAAATAGAGTAACTGTAACAAATCAACAGCTTTAGAGGTGACATTCAACAATGTCTCATCTTTATAAAGTTTTTTAGCATTACAATCCAAACAATAGTACCCTAAAGTAAGTTTTTCAGTTCGCGTTTGTCGTCGTAAAACAGCCTTAATACGTAGATGAAGTTCATCTAAATCGATGGGTTTTTTCATGTAATCATCAGCACCGATACCAAAACCTTGGATCATTGAGAGTTTATCATCACGAGAAGTTAAAAAAATAGTAGGAGTAGTGTCACCGGCATGACGAAGTTTTTCAAGTAGATCAAATCCACTCTCATAAGGCAAGTTTACATCAAAAAGATAGAGGTCAACTTTATGTTCATACGCCAAATCCAAAGCTGTATAAGGATCCAATGCTGTATAGAGTTCAAAGCCCTCTTCTTCTAAAAAGTCTTCAAGCGTTTCATTGAAAAGTTTGTCATCTTCGAGAAGGAGAATTTTCATAAATTACAGAACTGTAAACGGTGCGTTTGGAAACGCACCTTACATATACATCCCACCATTTACCTTTAAAGTTTCACCCGTAATATACGAAGAGTGATCACTTAAAAGAAAGGCAACAGCTTCAGCAACCTCTTTAGGCTCACCAAAACGTGCTAAAGGAATTTTTGCTGTAAAAGCATCTTTAACCTCATCTTTAAGTACATCGGTCATTTCCGTAGCAATGAACCCCGGAGTAATGGTGTTAAAACGAATTCCTCTAGATGCTGCTTCCATTGCAAACGATTTTGTCATCGCAATGGTTCCACCTTTTGATGCAGAGTAGTTGGTCTGACCGGCATTACCTGTCTCACCGACAATAGAGGCAATGTTCACTACAGAACCAAAACGTTTTTTACCCATGGTTTTAAGTGCTTCACGACAACCAATAAAAGTCGATTTTAAATTGGCTTCAATAACCGACATAAAATCTTCACTTTTCATTCTCATTGCCAATTTATCGTTGGTAATTCCTGCATTGTTGACCAAATACGCCAACGCACCATCGGTAGTAACAATTGTTTTAATTGCATCAACAAAAGCAGCTTCATCACTTACATCAAAACCAATCACTTCTGCCTCTCCACCGGCAGCCTGAATTGCCTTTTGCACAGCTTTTGCTTCAGCTTCTCCACTTCTATAATTAATCCATACTTTTAAACCAAAACCTGCCAAACTCTTAGCAATCTCTGCACCAATCCCCCTACTTGAACCTGTTACGAGTACATTTTTACCTGTAAATTTCATTAAAACCCTTTTATAATATTATTGCGAATATTGTAGTGTCAAACATTGTAATATATTGATTGTTAAATTGTTATGAAAAAATAGAAGTATGTTTGTTTGTGGAATAAAATGAGTAGATAGGATCAACTATCCTATTACCCATTGGGGAAAAATGCCTTTCTAACCTTATCAAAAATATCATAATCATCATCTTGAAGTTTACTCTTCACAATAATGTGATTAAGCTGTTTTAGCACCGACATTTTAGTATAAGTTTCATTGTGTAATGCATTAGCAATTATTGATATTTGCGTATCTATATTATAATCTTTCTCCATAATATCATCCAAAAGTTTATTCGCTTCTTCACAAGAAGTAGAAAAATCTTGTTGAATAAAACGACAAAATAAAGGACGTTCTGCCGTTAAATCTTTGTTGTCCATCTTAATTACATGACAAAATAGTGCTGCCACTGACTCTTTAATCATCGCATCCATTAGATCTCCCTCTTTAAAAACTCTACTTTATAATAGCAAAATAAACATAAAATAAAATAAAATTGTTTATTTATATTAAATTTAAGATTTTATCTTGGAATGCTGAAACACTTAGTGTCTATACAATCTCAGGAAAAAGTTTTTTCTTAATCGCATCAAATATTTTATAATCAACTTCCGTTATAGTATCGGAGTAGATGATATGATTTAACTGCTCCAAAATATGCATTTTACTTAATTTATCATCTTTTAGTGCCTTATTAATAATCTCAACATGCTCATCAATATTATACTCTTCATGCATGGCTTGTTTTAAAAATTCTGCAGCTTCTTCTTTATTACACTCAAAGTTTTGTCCCATCAATGAACAGAAAAGAGGAATCTCTTTTTCAACATCTCGATTATCTACTTTTATAATATGTGCCAGTAGTGTTGCTACTGATCGTTTTATTTTTTTGTCCATAATTTTTCCTTTTTAATTTTTTCCGATTATATCTAAAAAAGTGCTTCATCCATCTCATTTGGAATAGGTAGCCCCATCACTTTCAGAACGGTAGGAGCAACATTGTTCAGTCCCCCACCTTCCTTCACTTTTTCAACACCATCTTCCATGATGTAACACCACACATCCCCTACAGTATGATTGGTTAAAACATGACCTTGGGCATCTTTCATCTCTTCACAGTTTCCATGATCTGAAGTTAATACAATGGCATAATCGTTCTCTTTTGATTTTTCTATAATTTTTCCTATTTCAGTATCTACGGCATTCACAGCAAGAAGGGCAGCTTCATAATTACCTGTATGCCCAACCATATCACCATTCGCAAAATTTACAATGATAAGATCAATATCTTCATCCATACCTGTACGAACAGCCTCTCCAACTTCCGGAGCTGACATCTCAGGTTTCATATCATAGGTTTTTACATCCGGACTCGGGATCAGTACTCGGGTCTCCCCAATCATAGGTTCTTCAACACCACCATTGAGGAAAAAAGTTACATGGGCATATTTTTCTGTTTCTGCTGTATGAAGTTGCGTTAACTTAGCCTCACTGACCACTTGTGCCAAGGTATTTTCAGGTACTTTTTTTGAAAACATAACCGGATAAGGAAAAGAAGCATCATACTGCGTCATGGTTGTAATATTAAGTGCCGGATAGTCTCGTTTAAATGCACTAAAGCGCTCATCACCCAAAGCTGTTGTAATCTCACGAACCCTATCTGAACGGAAATTCGCCATAATCACAGCATCACCCTTTTTCATACCTTCATATCCATTGATTGCCACAGGTTCCAAAAACTCATCATAAACATTTGAAGCATAACTTTTTTCTACATATGCTTTAGCATCCAAATCACTTGCCGGTGTTGCATTCACGATAGCCTTATACCCTTTCTCAACCCGTTCCCATCGATTGTCTCGATCCATGGTATAAAAACGTCCACCCAATGTAGCAATTTTTATGTGTTCTGAACAAATGCCTTCAATCTGATCTACATATCGTCCGGCAGAACTTGGAGAGACATCACGACCATCGGTAATCAGATGTAAAAAGACCTCTTTCCCTCGTTTTTCAGCAAGCTTTGCTAAACCCATAATATGTTCAATATGAGAGTGAACCCCACCATCACTCAAAAGTCCTACAATATGGACACGATTACTTTTTTCTAAAGTATTATTGAGTGCTTCATTCTCTTCAATACTTTCATCTTTTATCGCTAAAGAGACCTTGACCAAATCTTGATACAACACACGACCGGCCCCAATAGTCATGTGTCCTACTTCAGAATTTCCCATCTGTCCTTTCGGTAACCCAACACTTAACCCATGTGTTGCGATTAATGCTTTAGGAACATCCCCCATAAGCTTATCATACGTTGGTTTTGTGGCATCTTTAAATGCATTACAAATACTGTCCGGTTTACACCCGATACCATCTGTAATAATCAATACTGTTTTTTGAATCTTCATCTCATTCTCACTTTCTCTTTGTACTTCTTTTTAAATATATTAAAGTAAAATAACACTTGTTTACTTAAATAAACTCTAAATTCAGGATTATAATTATATGCTCTACTCTTTTTACCAACTTTTTGACATTAATATTTTACAATATATCTCTGTGCGTTCAGGATTAGGATTTTTTATTGCTTTTCTTATTACACTGTTTGCACTTCCAAAGTACATGGCGTGGGCCATCGCTCGAAAAGCAAAACAACCCATTAATAAATACGTTCCCAACCACGCTAGCAAACAAAATACCCCTACCATGGGTGGTGCTGTTTTTGTTATTTCTACCGTCATTGGTGTACTTATTACAGCTGATTTAACAAACGCTTATATTATTGCCGGAGTTATGACCATTGTTGGTTTTGCTTTGGTTGGATTTCAAGATGATCTAGGAAAAATTTTAACAGGAGACAACCTTAAAGGATTAAGCAGTCGAGGGAAAATGGCACTGCTCTTTGTTATTGCTGTTGCTGTCTCCTCTTTTCTTATTTTAGTAGCTGATTTTCCTACCACCATCTACGTTCCTTTTATGAAAGAGCCGGTCTTTGACATGGGCTATTTTGCCATTTTATTTTGGGTTATTGTTTTTTTAGCCACCACCAATGCCGTGAACCTAACCGATGGACTTGATGGATTGGCAACCGTTCCGTCTATTATTGCACTCTCCTCCTTAGGTATTATTGTCTACGTTACAGGACATGCTATCTTCTCAGGCTACCTTCTTTTACCCAACATTCAAGGTGTCGGTGAAGTCACCATTTTAGCAACCACCCTCTCAGGTGCTCTACTTGGATTTCTGTGGTACAACGGTTACCCAGCAGAAATTTTTATGGGCGATACCGGTTCCCTAGCCATTGGTGGTGTAGTGGCATACTTAGCAATTATTGCTAAAAGTGAAGCCCTTTTACTGCTTATAGGACTCATCTTTGTGATTGAAACGGTTTCCGTTATTCTACAAGTAGGAAGCTACAAACTACGGGGAAAACGTGTCTTTCTTATGGCACCCATTCACCATCATTTCGAAATGAAAAAATGGGCCGAAAATAAAATCATTGTTCGATTTTGGATGATTGCATTTATGTCCAATATTTTGGCTCTTATTACACTTAAAATACGATAATACTCTCATTTTACAGTGCGTTGGGAAACGCACCCCACAAGGAAAGACACTATGAATAAACCAACCCTCTTTGGATACGGATTAACCACCAAAGCCATTGCAAAAAAACTCGGTGGAAGCTGTACCTTTTTTGATGATAAAGCTGAAAAACCTTATACCGATGAAGATAACAATCAAATATTACCTTCCCATCTTTTCGACCCAAATGAGAGCCAACTCGAAGTAACAACACCCAGTTTTCCACCATTTCATCCTTTGGTTCAAGCTGCAAACAATCTTATAAGTGAATACGACTTCTTTGCTAAAGAGATGCCTTTTAGTATCTGGATTAGTGGAACCAATGGAAAAACAACCACCACCCAAATGCTTACTCACCTTTTAGAAAAAAGAGGTGCCGTAAGTGGAGGAAATATTGGTACACCACTGGCCGAACTCGATACCAATGCTCCTATATGGGTACTCGAATCCAGCTCATTTACCCTGCACCATACCCATATAGCATCACCCAATATCTATCTGTTACTCCCCATTACCCCTGACCATTTAGATTGGCACGGAACACCGAAACAGTATGAAGCCGATAAACTCAAACCCTTACTCACCATGAAAGAAGGAGAGATGGCACTCATTCCAAAAGGCTTGAATCTACCCCAAACCAATGCATTTGTAGTAGAATACGACTCAACAGAGTTTTTAGAAAACTATTTTGATATCGATAGCTCCAAAATTAACTTTAAAGCTGCTTTCTTGGAAGATGCTCTATTAGCACTGGCTGTGACCAAAACCCTTTTTGATGAAATAGATTATGACCGTATTAATACTTTTAAACTCGACAACCATCGACAAGAAGAGAGAACCGACCGTTTAGGACGACTCTGGGTCAACGACTCTAAAGCCACCAACCTTGATGCCACCATACAAGCTGTAAAAGGCTACAGTGACCGATTGATTCGACTCATTATCGGAGGTAAGGATAAAGGTGCAGATTTAACTCCTCTCTTTAAGCTTTTAGAGGACAAAAAGGTTCACCTTTATACTATCGGTATCAACAGCGAACGTTTAGCAAAGTTAGCCAAAGAGCACAACATCAACTTCACAGCCTGTGAAACTTTAGAAAATGCTGTCAAGACCATCGCTAATGAACGAACCCAAAACGACGTAGCACTTCTCTCACCAGCAGCTGCCAGTCAAGACCAGTTTACCTCTTACAAACACCGTGGAGATGAATTTTTTAGATTTATAAAAAACATCTAGTTTTTTAAGTTTTAATTAAGTTGAAGTGGCTATAATTTCAGCCACTTCAAACAAGAAGTACTTCATACTAAGTGGCTCCATAGCTCAGTTGGTAGAGCAAAGGATTGAAAATCCTTGTGTCGGCGGTTCGATTCCGTCTGGCGCCACCACTTTTTTAAATTCCTTTTTTTTTAAACTTAACTACACTATAATCAATTAAAATATCACTCAATATACTTTCAATTATCGCTGTTTTAGTTGTTTACTTCCTCTTTTCTCTTTAAAGGAACATCAAGTAAAGCTAAGATATGATTTTAAAAGTTTGGGAGCTTTTAAATGAAAAAAAATACTTATTATTTAAAAAGAACACTATTATTGTCCACAATTGTGTTTATGATGGGGTGTGAAACAGGTGTTAAAAATAAACAAACACAAACGGTGGAAGCACAATCCGGTATTGTTGATCACCGTCAAATAAATACTTCTACAAAAACAACCTATTCCGTACAGAAATCAACCTTACCTATAAAAAAAATCTTTTCTAACTCTGCCACACCGGGATACTACTTGCAAGTAGGTTTTTTTAAACAGAGCAAACCTAATGCAACATTTATAAATCGTTTAAACAGTTCCGGGTTTAACTATACTATCTTACCAAAAAGTGGAAATTACTATGCCCTTGTGGGTGCATATATCTCTTATAATCAAGCAAAAAGTAATGCTTCAGCTGTTAAATCAGCACTACAAGAAGATAGTTTTGTTGTCCAAGTTCTCCGTCCTTAAACTCAAAACATTTTAACAAGTGATTGGATACAATAGCAAAAAATATTAACTCACATGTTGAGATTAAGAAATGAGAATAAAATTTGTCCAATAAAAAATTGCACCTCGTAAGCCTCGGCTGTACCAAGAACCTTGTCGATAGTGAGGTGATGTTGGGTCGTCTTCAAGCGTATGAACTTTCAGATGATGCTGCCTCTGCTGATGTCATTATTGTCAATACCTGTGGCTTTATTGATGCTGCTAAAGAAGAGAGTATTAACACCATTTTAAATCTTCATGAAGAGCGTAAAGAGGACTCTTTATTGGTGATGAGTGGTTGTCTTAGTGAGCGTTATAAAGAAGAGCTTCAACGAGATCTGCCTGAGATTGATATTTTTACAGGTGTGGGAGACTATGAACAGATAGACAAACTCATTGCTGAGAAAAAAGGAGCATTCTCTCCTGAGGTCTACTTGGCGAATGAGACAGCCCAACGGGTCATTACAGGGTCAAATACACATGCCTACATTAAAATCGCCGAAGGGTGTAATCAAAACTGCTCATTTTGTGCCATTCCTTCATTTAAAGGGAAACTCCATTCACGTACCCTGCTCTCTATTGAGAAAGAACTAAAAGCTTTAGTGACTAAAGGCTTTTATGAATTCTCCTTTATCTCTCAAGACTCTTCTAGTTTTGGACGGGACTTAGATTTAAAAGATGGCTTGGTTGATTTAATCCAAACTGTTGAAGCCATTGAAGGTGTAAAAGTTGCTCGTATTTTATACCTCTATCCAAGTACTACCACCTTTAAACTGATTGATACCATTGCTGATTCAGAAGTTTTTGAAACCTATTATGACATGCCGATTCAGCAGATTGATGATGGTCTTTTAAAACTGATGAGAAGAGGTTTTGGAGAGAAAAAAACCATTGAGCTTTTAGAGCACATGAAGGCTAAAAAAGATGCCTTTATACGAACCTCGATTATTGCCGGTCACCCGGGTGAAACGGATGAAGCTTTTGAAAGAGTTTGTGACTTTATGCGTCAATTTAAATTTGACCGTTTTAATGTTTTCTTCTACTCTAATGAAGAAAGCACACCTGCTTTTACCATGAAACCCGTAGAAGAAGAGGTCATAGAAGAGCGTGTTGAGATTCTTGAAGCCATTGCAAACGAAACTACTCAAAGCTCTTTAGAAAACATGTTGGGTAAAAGCATCAATGTCATTCTCGAAGGAGAGAGTGATGAACACGAATACATTCTCTCTGCACGTCCAACCCTTTGGGCAAGAGAGATTGACGGTGATGTTCTCATTAACGATACTTCCGATTTACCCATTAACTTTGGTACTTTATATGAAGCAAAAATCACTGAACTGGTCGGTGATAGGTTGTTGGCAACCCTTATTAAAGCACTTTAAGTATGCTCTACCTCGATGAATCAACCTTAGATCTACTGAAAAACTCTAAAAATTTATTGGCTTTTTCAGCTGGTGTTGACTCATCTGCTCTTTTTTTTCTACTTCTTGAATATAATATTCCCTTTGATATTGCACTGGTAAACTATGGTTTAAGAAAACAGAGTATTCAAGAAGAAGAATATGCCCTAACTTTAGCTAAAAAATATAATCTGTTCATCTACATCCAAAAAGCTCCCACCTTTCAAAAGAACTTTGAAAAATATGCCAGAGATTTCCGATATGACTTTTTTGACAAACTCATACAGCAACACCACTACAACAATCTCATAACAGCACATCAATTAAATGACCAGATAGAATGGCTTTTAATGCGTCTTTGTAAAGGTGCCGGAACAACAGAACTTCTGGGGCTAGAAAACATATCAAAAAGAAAAGCGTATACGCTTGTTCGTCCTATCCTTCATCACGCTAAAGATGAACTCATCACCTATTTAAAGAGTAACAATCAGCACTATTTTATTGACCAAAGTAATGCTGATGAAAAGTATGAGCGAAACTATTTCAGAAACAATTTTTCTGACAAATTGATAGAACACTATAAAGAGGGTATTCAAAAAAGTTTAACCTACCTAAAAGAGGACAAAGCCTATTTGATGAGTGCTTATAGAGAGATTTTTCACTATAAAGAGCTCTATATTTTAGAGACAGACAATCCTAACATTGCAGTTCGTGCAGTGGATATATATCTAAAAAAGTTAGGCTATCTTCTCTCTTCAGCTCAAAGGGCTGAACTTAAAGAAAATAATTCAATGGTTATTGGTGGACTATGGGCTATAGAAATTGTTGAAAATAAAATCTACATTGCACCCTTTCAAAAAGTGGTTATGCCAAAAAAGTTTAAAGAGCAATGTCGAACTTTAAAAATACCGGCTAAAGTTCGAAGTTATATCTACAATGAAGGTCTAGATCCTAAAGTTCTCGAAACGTCATTTTAACTTCTAAAACTTTGTCTTTCTCTTCAAATTGAAGTGCTCCATCAATCTTAACAAGATAGCGTAAAGATAACGTTTCTAAAAAACTATTAAAATTACTAATCTTATCTTTATCAATATGCATCGTCAAATTGTACACTTTGTCTTCAGGTGACTCAACAATAACCTTTGAAGAGAGAGAAGCTGTATCTTTTTTAAAAAGTTCTATAGTAAACGGTTGTGCCTCACCTGCTATTCCATATTGAGAACCAATCTGCTGTAATTCTTTTACTTTGGCTTCATATTTATGAACATTTTCGTAATAGTTGACCATTTTAGGAATCACCCATATGAACAACACCACCAGTGAGAGTAGAAATAAAATTTTACTCATCAATGATAATTTTTTTAAACCTGCTAACATGTCTCTTCCTCTTATACTTTTGATTTAAATGAAAACTCTGTCATAAAATTTTCAAGTGGCTTAATAATAAATTCACCATCATTATAAAGTTCATTAAGACTATTTCTTAATGGTTCAATACCCCAAACCACCCCTTTTAGCTCTACATGAGAGTTTGAAATTATAGCATTTTTTAGCTCAGCACTCTTCCCCATAGAAGAAAAAACATCATTAGATGTTGTTGCAAGTAGTGCATTACTTGTTTGAGCAAAGGATTGTGACTCTTTAAGCTCTACATCATTTAATACTTTATCATTTTGTAGTGTAAAATAAGCACCCACACCAAGCATGACCAATAAAGGAATAAAAGAAATAAACATATTTATAATACTACCTCTATTGATAGCCGATACACTCTCTGAACGGCTTGACTGATCGGTTGATGTGCTATTATTCAATCGAATATCGTCTAAACTCTCTTGTGCAACACTCTGTACCGTTGAAGGTGTATCAACCTTTAAAGAACTCTTTATTGCTGGCTCTTCTGTTTGAGGCAATGATGATTTGATATAACTGCTTTTCGCTCTTTTTTGTGAGCCACCCATGTGGTGTAGAAGATTATGAATGGTATTTTGAGCCGGTAAAATTTTTAATGAAAGTTCTTCTCGTAAAACTTTAAGTAGTTTTGGAGAATCATCAGTTACCAACATCTCAATATGATCTGCAAACTTATACGATATTTTATAATAAGCTTTCATACTTTTGTACACTCTATCGGCAACTTGTTTTTCAGTTAACCCTCGTGTTCCAATTGTCCAGCTCTCATGAATTTTATCTGCTGTAGCAAACATGATATAAAGCTTACGATCAAACAGACCAATAAGTAAGGTTAGTTTATTGTCCAACTTGTTTTTATACTCTTCATAAAGAATAGCAAAAGGTGAAAAGTAGAGTGAAGTTGGAATATTCCCAATATCAATGCTCTCTTGTACCACATAGTTGTTTTCAAATATTTTAGCAGAGGCTCTGTTTTCATCTTCTTTATCGGTCACTGTCTGGGTAGATGCTAATGAAATCGAAACAGTCTGTGACAGTGGGTATTGTGATTGCAGTAGACGAATACGCTCTATAAATTTTTCTTTTTCACTCTCATGAAACTGTTCCATCTCTTTGGGAATAAAACCATCATGAGTTTGAATTGCATGATTTAGAAAGTAAAATTCTCGCTCTTTATAATGGCTAATGGTTACATATTGTTGCTGATTACGCATACTATTCTCCTATATTATTACTACTGTCACACAGTGGATGTGCTTTTGAATATTCATTTAATTTTTTATTGCTTTCTAACTGCGTATAGATCTGTGTTGAGACCATACTACTGTGCCCCATCAATTCAGCTACATCTGAAATTCTTGCTCCATTATGCAACAAATGTGTTGCAAAGGAGTGACGTAACTGATGAGGGGTGGCCTTAATTCCACTTTTTTTAAAAACCTTAGAAAACAGATAACGTATCTGATGGGTCGACATCGCTACTTCATTTTTCTCTAATAAAAACGTTTTAGGTTTTTTATATTGTATATACTGTGCTATCTCGTCAGCTAACTGAGATAAAAGAGGAATTTGTCGCTCTTTAGAACCTTTCCCTATTACCTTAATCCATTGTGTAGAAATATTTGACAATTTCAACATTGCCAATTCTGAGATTCTTAACCCTAATCCATAAAGTAAGGTTATGATTAACCTCTCTTGACGATTAGCCTGTTCAAGAATCTCTTCAATAATATTTTCATCAATCGGCTTTGGTAATGTTTTGGGTACTTTGATGACAGAATCACCAATAAGTTCAACATACACCTCTTTTTGTTCTTTCATATATTTTACAAAAGAACGTACAGCACTTAATTTTTTAGATATCGTTTTTTTAGAATTATTAACAATTTTCAAACGTAATGGCGTAATGTCCAAAACAACTTTTTTATCTTCTTGATAATAATGACTCACTGCCAACATTTCTAATAAAACATTTTCATAAGTCACAATTGAACTCGAGGCGTAACCTCTAATCTTTTCTAGATAGAATAAAAAATTATTAATATTTTCTTTTAAACCAATCATGTGTGAATTATATCAAACCTTTTATGTTTAACAGCTTATGTTATTTATTATTTTTTTATATTTATTTTATAGA
>JAHJJU010000093.1 GCA_018822805.1 bacterium | reverse complement strand
TAATATGAAAAAAAACTATTTTATATATTTTTTAACTAAAAAATAAGTTTATGTTTATTTATGTGGTGATATCATTCACTATTAAGATAAATAACTTAGGAGAAAGGTTTAAGACAATGATGACAATTAATATACAGAAAACTCTGTTACCTGCAATAGCAGTTATATTTTTAACAGCGTGTGGAGGAGGTGGATCTTCAACACCAACGAATACAGAAGGGCAATCAATAACAAAAATAGAGGGGCAAATTATAGACGCTCCTATAGCCAATCTAATTTATACATGTGGTGGTGAAACATTACGAACAAATAATAATGGTGAGTTTTCATGCTCCACATTCCCTATAACGTTTAGTCTTGGAAATATCGAACTTGGAACATTAGCTACGCCTACATCGGATTCTAAAGTTTATTTGCAAGATTTATTAAGTTTAGATAGAAGTAATTTTGATGATGAAGCATTGATCCGTATGGCAATTTTGATTCAATCTATGGATTCTAATAGAGTTCCAACCATAGATATACCGGATGATGCACATACTGCTTTCACAACTACAGTAAAATTATCGGATTTAACTTCTATGTCAGAAATAGAAGCATTGATTACGCAAGTAGGAAAAACTGCAATTACTCGAGATGAGGCCATTGCACATTTAAAAGAATTCTCTTCAGTGAGTATTCCTGATACACAAGTACCGGTAGTTACTATAACCGGTACGATAGCTGATATAGCTCTTGGTGGAACCTATACGGAATTGGGTGCAACAGTAACCGATAATGTTGACACTGGACTTGCAACTGTTATTACAGGAAGTGTAGATACAACAAAAGTAGGTGAGTATACGTTAACTTATACAGCAACAGACAGTGCCGGAAATATTGGAACAGCAACACGAGTAGTAAGAGTGATTGACCCTCAAGCACCGGTAGTTACATTGGTTGGTGTAACAGCCGATATACCACTTGGTGAAATCTATACAGAGTTGGGTGCAACGATAACGGATAATGTAGATACTGGACTTGCAGCCGTTATTACGGGAAGTGTAAATACCTCAGTTGTAGGTGAATATACGTTAACCTATACGGCAACAGACAGTGCCGGAAATGTTGGAACAGCAACACGAGTAGTAAAAGTGATTGACCCTCAAGCACCGGTAGTCATATTGGTTGGTGTAACAGCCGATATACCACTTGATGGAACCTATACAGAATTGGGTGCAACAGTAACCGATAATGTAGATACAAATCTTACCGTGCTAATTACAGGAAGTGTGGATACAACAAAAGTAGGTGAGTATACGTTAACCTATACGGCAACAGACAGCACAGGTAACGTTGGAACAGCTACACGTGTAGTAAAAGTAATAGATGTAACATCGCCGGTTGTCACAGTAACGGGTGTAACAGCTGATGTTTCTGTAGGTGGAACTTATACAGAGTTGGGTGCAACGGTAACGGATAATGTTGACACTGGACTTGCAGCTATTGTTACAGGAAGTGTAGATACAACAAAAGTAGGTGAGTATACGTTAACCTATACAGCAAAAGACAGTGCAGGAAATGTTGGAACAGCAACACGAGTGGTAAAAGTTGTTGATCGTGGAGTACCGGTAGTAACAATAACAGATGTGACAGCAGATATTGAAGTAGGTGGAAGCTATAGTGAGTTGGGTGCAACAGTAACGGATAATGTTGATACTGGGTTACAAGCTATAATTACAGGAAATGTGGATACAGCAACTGTAGGTGAGTATACGTTAACCTATACAGCAACAGACAGTGCAGGAAATGTTGGAACAGCAACACGAGTAGTAAATGTAGTGGATACAACAAAACCGGTAATTACACTTGACGGAGATGCTGTAGTAACTGTAACTGAGGGTACAACCTATACCGATGCAGGAGCAAGAGCAAATGATAATTATGATGGAGATATCTCATCGAATATTAATACTACAAACCCTGTAGATGCAACAACTATCGGAAATTATACGGTGACATATAATGTACAAGATGCTGCAAATAATGCTGCTACGCCGGTAACAAGAACAGTAAATGTTGTAGCCGATACAATAGCCCCTAGTATAACACTTCTTGGAAATACAGTAGTTTACCTTGAAAAAGATACAACGTATACCGATGCAGGAGCAAGTGCCAATGACAATAAAGATGGAGACATCTCAGCGAACATTATTACTACAGGGGCAGTAGATACATCAACAGTAGGAAGTTATGTTATTACGTATAATGTACAAGATGCTGCAAATAATGCTGCTACACCAGTGACAAGAAAAGTAAACATTATTCCAACGATTATTGCTCCATTTAAAACAGGACAACTTGCAAGTTACGATGCAGCAGGTAATGACGTAAACGACGGTTCTGTGAAAGATGATGGATACTATAAAAAAGGTGTAAGTAGAAACTTTACACGTGATGATGCGACCGAAATTGTTACGGATAATGTAACAGGACTGATGTGGCAAGATAATGATGATGTAACAGCATTTTTAAGAACCTATGGAGATTCACCATACTATTGTAGTGTTCAAGAGTTGGGTGGTTATGAAGATTGGAGAATGCCAACAATTTCTGAACTTGAAAGTATTATAGATTATAAAGGAAGTTACCGAAATATTGATGGAATTGCTTATCTTCCACTCATTGATGCAGCCTTTACAAAGAAAGTTGAAGAGCGATATTGGTCATCAACACCGTATGTTGGATCTGAAGATGTTTGGATTGTTCACTCGTATACGGGTGTTGTGGATGCAAGTTCTACAGACAGTAGTGTACAAAATTATACTCGATGTGTGCGTAATGCACGATAAGTGGTGATTTAGTGAAAATTACTTTTATACAATAAAATGGTATAAGGGTGATTATTATAAAAAAGAATGAGTTTTAAAAGATGTAGTTATCTTTTAAGACTTTTAACTATATTACAGGTTGAGCCTGTAAATTGTTTTAATTTTAGGAGCAAAATATGAGAGCAATTTTTTTAATGATATTGGGATTTAATAGTTTAATGTTGGCACAGGAAGCAACACCGTTTACAAAAACGAGTAATATCGTTACAGACAGTAGAACAACATTACAATGGCAAGATAATGTTGACAGTAACAGTACAGTAAAATCTTGGGAAGAGGCAATAAGATATTGTGAAGATTTAACATTAGATAGTTACAGTGATTGGAGACTTCCCAATGTTAATGAACTTAAAAGTATTGTAGACAGAACAAAAAAACAACCTGCAATAGATACTGCATTTGAATATGTAACTTCTGCATATTATTGGTCATCAACTACGAATCTTGGATATAAACATCTGGGAATGCAAGTAAGCTTTTTAGATGGTCGTACAGAAAGAGCTAGTAAAGCTGAGATTAAATCTGTACGTTGTGTTCGAAATTTATTATAATTTTATTTATATAGGTGATCGTTGATACGGTCTCCTACTTTATCTCTTCAATCTCTTCATCTTTTTCAAGTAAGTGGCAAAACTTTAATCCATGTAAAAAAATAGCCCATGAGATGTAAATCCATAGGAAAAAGAAGAGTAAAATACTAAAACCTCCATAAATACTTAAATACGTTTTATTGTGAACGACATAAAAAACAAACCCCATTTTTGCAAAATACCATGCCAAAGAGGCGATAAATGAACTGATAGAGGCTGCTTTATTGGAAACATCGGTATTGGCTGATATTTTATACGAGAGAAAAAAGATGGACCAAATAATAAAAAATGGAAGCATGTTGAGCAGATGAATGGTGGCTGTCCATTCATTTTTATCGAGCATGGTTTGTATCTGTGTTGAGAGATAAAAAGAGAGCACCAACATAATGGGGGTTAAGGTTACCAGTGTCCAGTAAACCGTTACTGAAGACCAAAAACTTCGTCGTTCACACTCAAAGATATCGTTGACAATATAGTCGTAGTTTTTAAAAAACATCATTGAGGCAAAGAGGACATAAATGACCCCAACCATTCCTAATTTACCAGAGTTGTCCACAAAACCATTAATATAGGTTAATACCTCTTTGGAGTGGGTCGGCATAAGGTTTTCAAAAATAATTGCTTGTATACTGTTGTAGATGTCTTCAAAAATAGGTAAGTTGGTAAAAATAGAGAGGACAATCACCAATAGAGGAATGATAGAAAAGAGCGTATAAAAACTCAAACTTGCCGAGTAGTAGCTCAGTTTATCTTGAAAAAGTGCTGCGAGAAAATCCCGTATAAAGATATAGTACTCTTTAATGAGTTGACGTATCTTTATCGGTTTTTTCATGGTTTAGAGTCCCATCTTCCCTGGATTTAAAATGTTGTTGGGATCAAAAGCTTTTTTAATGTCTTTAAAGAGCTGTATCTCTTCATCATTAAAGGCGATACCCATAAATGGAGCTTTAGAAGTTCCAATGCCATGTTCACCACTGAGTGTTCCACCCATGCTTACCACCAGTTCAAAAATCTCTTCAATACAGTGATGTCCTTCTTCAAGTTGGGAAATATCTATCATCACATTAACATGAATGTTTCCATCACCTGCATGACCAAAACACGGCACTTTAAATCCATACTTATCACCAATAGCATAGATTTTCTCTAAAGCTTCCGGCAACATAGAACGGGGTACGGAGATGTCTTCATTGAGCTTTTTATTTCCAAAGATTGTAATGGATTGTGAGGCATTACGTCGTGCATACCAAAGTTCATTGGCTGCTTTGTCATCTTCTGCAATTCTAAATTCGGTGGCACCATTCTCTTTAAAGGATTGTTCTAAAGTTTTAAGCTGGAATTCTACCTCTTCAGGTACGTTTCCATCGACATCACCAACCAAAACACCACCGGCTTCATTGGGGAGGTTGACACCCAGTTTTTTAATAAGAGCTTGAATCACCAATTTGTCTAAAAACTCCATCGCTACAGGGTTTGCACCAGCTGCTAACGATTTAAAAACAGCATTCATGGCATTATCAACAGATGGAAAAATTCCCATATAGGTCTTTTTATACTTTGGTTTTGGAATCAGTTTCAATGTCAGTTCGGTTAGAACAGCTAAGGTTCCTTCACTTGCAATTAAAATACCGGCTGTGTTGTATCCAGCCACATCTTTAATGGTTCGTTTTCCTGCTCGAATAACATCACCGTTGGTTCGTACAGCACGAAGTGCCATGACATAATCTTTAGTAATTCCATATTTCGCAGCACGCATACCCCCGGCATTTTCACTCACATTTCCACCCAGAGTGGAGTACTCTTCACTGGCAGGATCAGGTGGATAAAAAAGTCCTAAGGCTTCTACATGTTTTTGTAAATCCATATTGACCACCCCTGGTTGCACGACAGCAACCATGTTTTCGGTGTCAATTTCCAAGATTTTATTCATGTGTTTTTCCATCGCCAAGATGATTCCACCATTGGCAGGTAAGGCACCACCCGTAAATCCACTTCCTGCACCACGAGGGGTGATGATGATTTGATTGTCGTTACAATATTTTAAAATAGCCGATACATCCTCTTCATGACGGGGAAAAATAACAGCGTCAGGTTCAAAACGGGTACGGGTTGCATCGTAACTGTAAGCAATCATGTGGGCTTTATCGTCGTAGATATTCTCTTTACCTACAATGGTTGTAAAAGCTTTTAGATGTTTCTTGTCGATCATTTAATCCCTTCAACAGCTTGGTAGTATTCCGTATGGGTTACTTTTGAAAGTCCAAAAATTGAAACATCCATTTGGTCAAATCGTGCAAAAAATGGAGTCATGGCTTTTTCAGCATTTCCTGCAAGAGGATGTTTTGCTAAGAACACTTTACTAATCGGGTCAAGAATCAGTAGGCTATCTTTGGTTACGATAAGTACCAAACCTACTTGATTTTCCATGGAAAATTTTTTAAGACTCTCTAAAGTGATTGCACTTTCTCCTTCACGCATAAATGCTAAGGCATAAGTATCCGGATGAATCCATGTTTTTTTTAAACTTTTTGTAATCTTTGCATAGGTTCGTGCATTGGGTGCTATAAGTAGGGCATTGTTATAGAAGTTTCCTAAAATAACTTTATCATTTACTTTCGCTGCTGTTTGAATAGTTGGAATATTCTCATGCTGTATCGCTGTATAAGGAAACACCTTTATAGTGGATCCTCCTTGAGAGATAATGCTGTGGGTAATTGCAGAGAGACCATTACCATAATCGTGAATCACAATACCACTCATGCCTTTTGGTACAGAAGTAGCCAATTGAATCTCGCCATTATCATTTACATTGCTAACGGTTGTTTCAATGGTTTGAGGTAAATTATTTGCCATAAGTATGTAAGTTGTTAGCAGTAGCAGTAGCAGTAGAAGTTTTTTCATAGTTATCCTTGAATATTGAGTAAGTTTTACAACGAAGTAAAACTTACTCAAGGGGTACATTTTTAATAAGTACCTGACCATAATAAATGACATATGCCATTTATTATGGTCAGGTACTTAACTATGATTATACTTGTAAAAGATTAATGCATCCTAAATTCTATAGGAGTGAGCTTTAAACCCCATCAACCCTTAATAGTTTTGTTTTCCCAACCATCAGTTCTACGCTCATTTTTATACGTTTAAAGACCGATTCTTGACGATATTCAAGGTTGTGCTTTTTGCAAATTCCTTTAACAATGGGTTGCATCTTTTGGTATTGACTTAACGGTAGGTTAGGAAAGAGATGATGCTCTATCTGGTAATTGAGCCATCCATGAGCAAAATCAATTAGGTCTGAACCGGTGTTGTAATTGACGCTTCCCATAATTTGACGTAGATAAAATTCACCTTCTCCTTTATGGGGTTCATTAAACATGTAGATATCTTCGGCAGAATGGTTGGGAACAATGACTAAAAACGAATGTAAATTGGCAAAGTATTCAGCCATCAGTACAATAATCAGTGTATTAAAAACAGCTCCAATTCCTAGTGGAATAAAGAGAGCAGGGATAATAATAAATTTAATGGCTGCATAAGGTAAAATGTAATCCATCCATAATTCAAAACCGTTTTCTTTTTTAGGGTTCCATTCGAGGTGGTTTATTTCTAGTTTTTCCTCTTTTTTTCGTTTTTTATTGTCAAGAATTCTAAGGGTATTGGGTGCATAGTAGGTAAACTTCCATGTTCCTGCGAATGCATAGATCACAAGGTATCGTACCCACATTGGCATTTTAGATTTTGCTATCCATTGAGTGTTGAGCTCTACATTGTCGGGGTCATCTTTTTCTCCCAAATGGTAATGGTGCATGATATTATGCTCATAAGACCAAGCTTCAGGTTTGATCCAATCTAACCAATCTAAGTATCGTCTGCTTCCTGTTGCAAATCCCTTTCGGGTATATTTATAAGGAATGCCGGGTACTTTGTCGTATGCTCCATGTAAAATAGGGTGTGCTACATTTGCCCAACGTGAAACATTACCGGTGCTAATGAGTAGTGCAGCCACAAAAGCCAACAACCAAAAGAGTAGTCCACTTATTGCCATGGTTAACTCCATGATGCTTAAAATGGCAATCAACCCATAACCCGAAAAAGTTGCCATTCTTCCTCAACGTTCAAGTTTTAAAAGATGTTGAAAATCTTCTTGGGTAGGTACTCCAATGGTCTTTTTAACGCTTTCAATATCTTCTTTGAGTTGCTCTTGATTGACCTTTTCATATGCTGTGTATTGATGACTCTGTGATTCCAGACGTGACATAACTCTCCTTAAAATTCATGTTTGACGCACATTATATATAAATTATTATGATAAGTTTAATAATCTGTTCTAATAGAGTTACGAAATGATTTTATAAAGTCTTTTGTTACATATGATAGGGATGCTCATAACAGTTATTGCTATAATGAAACCTATTGTGTTCCTTAGACGTTTCTATTGACCTTGTTCATGGCTTGAAACCAATCATGTGTGAAGTGTTTTTTAATGTAAGCTTCAGAGTGGGGAACAAAACAACCGGCACAATTCTGATGAATGGCTTCTTCCATAAGGTACTGATTTCCATCTTTAGAGTCGATATCACAGTAAGAGAAGAGCGTACGCCTCTCTTGTAGTTCAAAACCTTTATCTTTAAAACGAAAGTTGGGACAGGCACAAAAATAACAGTTTAATGCTTGGTTGTCATGACATTTTTTATTATCTTTATACAAAGGACAAAAGTCAGGCTCATGTTTGACCATGTTGTCAAATCGGAAGTATGCTATGAGTTCATCATCACTTAGATGTTTTAATTTTTTTATGATTTTTTTGTGTTTTGTTCCATGGGCTTGGAACCAATCGCCATAAGACATGATATAAACTCCTTTGGTATTCCATTGAACTCAGGTTTTAACGATTATACCATAAAAAGAGCCACACAAAAAAACAATAAAATCTCAACACTTTCTAATGTCGCTCCTAAAACATCTCCATTGACAAATCCAATTTTAGCTTTAATAAACAGAGAAATCAAAAGTGCAAAAAAGAGACCTTGAACGAGTAATATTACAAAATAAGGGGTAAGTAATGAACCTAAAATACTAAAGAGAATGAAGGATAGTAGTAAATATTTATGGCTTAATGACTCTTTGAGTTGGGTTGCAAAAGAGGATTTAAAGGTATATGCTTTTAGCAGGAAAAGTAGTGAGAGACGACTTACGATTAAAACAGCTATAAATTCCATTAACAAATCATGTCTGAAAAGATAAACGATTCCAGCGATTTTTAAAAGCATAAAGCCAACAGCATACAAAACACCCATAGCACCAACAGTAGGTTCTTTTATAATTGCATAAGGATCTTTTCCTGAATGTGAAGCATAGATGGCATCAGCCACATCCATAATGGCTTCAGTATGAATGAAGCCATATAAAATCATATAAACAACAGCAGCAATAAGTGCTCCATAGCACGCTAAATGGGCTAAAAGAGAAAAAAGAACAACTGTTCCTAATCCTAGTGCAAGACCGACCAAGGGTAAAAAGAGAAGCATGGAGGCTAAAACCTCTTTTTGTGAGAGGTCATCGTTATTTTTAAAGCGTATGGGTAATATGGAAAAATATGAAAAGGCAAATTTTAAGCCCAAGTAGAGGTTCTTCACCGTACTTTCTCCTTTAGAGTTTTGCAAGAAATTTCTTATGTCAATATAAACCTGAGTTCGACGGAGAAGTATAGCAAGAGTTTTAGCTTAGTCTGTTTTTGATTTCTCTAAAAAGTTCAAAATTTTCTACAAACAGTTCTACCATATGGGGAGAGAATTTAAGTGAATTTTCTCTCTTTATAATATCTAAAGCTTCATTTGAACGGTGCGTATTCGGTGAGTAAATTCGTGAAACGGTTAACTCATCATAAAAATTGATGATAGAAGTTATTTGTGCATAGAGTGAAATCTCTTCACCTTTTAGTCCTTCCGGATAACCTGTTCCATCCCAATTTTCTTGATGGGCATAGATGACCTCTTTTGCCATTTTAATTAGGGTTGTCTCTTCTAAGTCATCGAGCACCGATAAACCAAGTTTAGGGTATTCTTTAAATACCTTGCTGTTTTGGTTTTCTCGGTCTTCTTTGGGTACTCTTAGTAGCCCAATGTCATAAATGAACATGGTGTAATAGAGGTTATCAATCTCTTTTGAACTGAGTCCACACAATTTTGCCATTACTTTGGCATACTCTCCCATTCGTTTGGAACTGCTCCCTTCACATTGCGTATTTTCATGAGCCATATTTCCTAACTTTTCTAGGAGTTTTTTTTGTGAACCAATGGCTATATTTAATGCATCTTTTAGATACTGAAGTTGCTTTTTAGAGGCAAGATGTTGACTGCTGTATTCATCTTTAATATCATGTAAAATTTCAGAAAATCTTTTAATTCTTAAATGGTTATAGACTCTTAGTTTAAGCTCTTCAGGATTATAGGGCTTTGATATAAAATCATCGGCTCCAAGTTGATAGGTTGTACGTTTTTCTAACTCTTTTGATGTTACGACAATAACAGGTATATTTTTATATTCTGCACTCTGCTTGAGATACTTTAGTGTTTCAAGACCATTCATGCTTGGCATGACAAGGTCAAGTAAAATGAGGTCAATAACCTCTTTTTCTAAGATCTCAATAGCCTCTTTACCATTATATGCTTGTATGATTTTTATGGTTTTATATTCATTAAATATAGCAAGTGCCAACTCTTGGTTAAAGGCATCATCATCGACACTTAAGATGGTTGTGTTTTCAAAATTATCAAAGTTTATCATGGTTTATTGTTCCTCAGATGCATCTAAAAGTTTTTGAATATTGGTCAAAAGCTCATGTTGGGACTTATTAATGGCTATTAAATCTCCATTTTCAGCTGTTTTTTGCAGTCGACCGGCTTCTTGTGCGAATTGATCGATTCCTACATTAGAAAGTACCCCTTTAAGGGCATGAAAATCTTCAATTAAGGCTTTTGTATCTTTCTCTTTGGTATTGTGGTTAATTCTTTGAACATACTCTTTTATGCTTATGATTGCTTTGTCAAAAAGTTTCTGCGATACATCATCATTAAAATTCTTTTTTAGATGGGAAAACACCATCTGTTTCATGGCTAAACCACTGTTGAGTATCGGAGCTTTTATGGTATTCTTTTTTTGTTTCTTTTTACTGTTAAATTCATTGCGAAGCAATTTAAGCAGTTTATTCTCTACATCTGATCGTTCAAGAGGTTTTTCGATAAAGTCATTCATACCTGCTTCTTCAGCTGCGAGTTTGTCTTCTTTATAGACATTGGCACTCATGCAAATAATGGGTATGCTATTGTTAAACTTTCGAATCTCTCTGCTGGCTTCAAGTCCATCCATCACGGGCATACGCATGTCCATTAAAATTGCATCATAGTTGTGTTTTTTAGCTTTTTTAACAGCAATAGCACCATTTTCTGCAGTATCACAAGAGATGGCGAAAAAGTTATTTAACATCTCTTTTTCATATTCTCTATTTAAAGCCACATCCTCAACTATGAGAATATCAAGTTTCGAATAGTCTATCTCCTCTTTATTATTAAAGAACTCTTGGTTATACACCTCTTCAACAAGCTTAATAAATCTTTGATAGGGGACAGGTTTGTTGATTACCTTATCGAATTGGGAGAGGGTTTTATCGTTATCTTCTCCTGCTAATGCAACCAATTTGATTTTAGGGTTAATGGCTTTGAGTGTTCCTGCAATATCAGTAGTATGATTTTTAAAGATATCAATATCAAAAATACCAATATCATAAAAACGTCCACTGGCAACCATTTGCACCAATGATGCTGTGATATCTCCTTGAAGAATGTCATGATTTTGAAAATTCACACCCAGATTCATAAACTCTTTTGAGACTTTTTCTAGAAAATCATTACGATGTGCAAACATCATCACATTAGCACGATTAAGTGCTTTTCCAATCTCTTTTTTTGTAGAGCGTTCAACCACAATTGTAACTTGAAAATTACTTCCGATATCTTTTTGTGATTCAACCGTAATTTCTCCATCCATAAGCGTAGCAATTTGTTTAGAGATATAGAGCCCTAAACCTGTTCCTTGGGTTTTATCGGTTGATTGAAATGGATCAAAGAGTGTTTCTGCTATTTTAGGAGAGATTCCCTCGCCGGTATCATCTATGTTAATCGTCACTTTTAATTTATTGTGATCCAATGCTTTTATGTTTTGGATATAAAAACGAATTGAACCTTTGTGGGTAAATTTTGCAGCATTAGAGAGTAGATTAATAAAAATTTGTTTGATTCTTTTATCATCAGCTTTTATTTTATACTCCAACATGGGAATATCAACAATAAAGTCAACGTCATGATTAATTTTTGATCGAATCAGATTGGCACAGTCATTAAGGATGTCGTCTAAGTCTATTTCTTTGGGAGAGAGTTCTATTCGGTTATCACTAATTTTAGCCACATCTAAAAGATCACTTACTAAAGAGAGTAGATGATTAGAACTCTGTATCATGCTGTCTAAGTAGCGTTTTTGCTTGTTGTTGAGTGCTGTATCATCAAGCAGTTCACTGTAGCCTAAAATGGCTGTTAAAGGTGTACGCAGTTCATGACTGACCGAAGCAATAAACCGTTTTTCATTATTTAAAGATTCTTCTAGTTCTTCATTGACTTCTGATAAAAGGTGAGAAACTGTTAAACGATCTTCATTGGCTTTTTTATACTTTTTGTTAAGTTTATTCATCTCTTCTTGTAAGAGTTTGATTTTTTTAATAATTACTTTTTTGTCTTGAAAGTCGGGAGCTGCATCAATTGAGTTTATTATATTTTGTATTAACATCTTATTTTTCCTTTTCACTTAACAGTGCCGTTACAAACGTTTCATTATGAAATCCATATCCTCCTGGATAGGCACCTATCTCTCCATAGGCAAAAAAACCAATAAGAGGAGTCTGCTTGGTTACGGTGTATACAGCTTCAATCTCTTGAATGACCAAGTCCCCGAGTACTTGTTTTCTTGAGCAACAAGGAAAGACCAAAGTAACTTCAGGTGTAAAATCTTTTTTATAGGCTAAAGCCTCTTCTATACTTTTACCAACATGTTGAATAATAGTTTTACCTCTGGCTGAAGAGAGACGAACTTTTGATTTCTCTTCTACATGTCCAGCAAAGACTAAGGCACCTTGTTCTTCATCAATATCAAGTACGGCTCTATAGACCACTTGTCCATTACGCATGGTCACTTCTAAAGGGTACTCTATGCCAACTTGAGGCATATCAGCAGCCGTAATGTTTAAATATTTTTTATAAAAATCAATGGCTCGTTTCCCATCAATTTCATAGACAATATTTTTTTCAGCTTTGGTAACAATTCGCTCTTTTCCAATACCTGTCCAACCAAAGGCTCTAGCACCTAGAATGTCAATCTTTTCTCTATCAATTGCTAGTGTAACAATGCCGTGATTGGAGTAGTTCTCTTTTGAGAAAACAAAGGTGTCTTTTAGAATTAAGTCATCGCCGGCAGCTCCACCAAAAGCGTATTCAATTTTATTGGAGGTCATACCTTGGGTGTAGGCATCATTGTCAAAATTAAGTCCAGAAGTTACGGTAATAATAGCCGGATCATTAAAGTGCTGAAGTGCCCATTTTCCAACATGCTCACCAATTTCATAGTATCGGTTATCTTCTACTTGAAAAAGTCGTAAAGCAATGGCTCTAGGATCAATATCAAGGAGCATACAGACAATGCTCTCTTCTTTTTCGTTGACTCCATGTTCTTGATCGGCATAGATCTCTCCAACGGTGGTTGCACCAAATACTAAAAAGGGGTAGTTGTTGAATTCTACAACCAACTTCCGTATATTATGGCGTGGAGAGGTATAGACAAATGCTAATGATGGTTTAAAATTTTTGCTAAGTTTATTGTCTATTTTTTGTGTTAAATCTGTAATGGAATAGGCATGGATAATAACAGAGTTCATGATTTTTAAATGCTCCTTTTATAAATTTTGATTGATGATTTGTTTTCTGAGTTGAATGAAGTATTTAAAATTAGCTAAAAAAAGTTTAACTATTTGAGGGTGAAGACGTTTAGCACTTTGGGTTTGTAAAATATCATAAGTCTCTTGGGTACTGTGTATTTTTTGATTGTGGTAGTCTTTTTGAGAGAGAAGTGCATCGAAGGTTTCTACAATGGCAGCAATATAGGCTACTTTATGAATTTCATCTCCTTTTAATTGGTGAGGAAATCCCGATCCATCATAGTGCTCTTTATGTTGAGCAATAACTTTTTTAGCAATTTTAATAAAGTCGGTCTCTATGGAGTTTTTTAGAAGTTGATAGCCTTGTCGTATGCATTGTTGATAAATCTCTTTTTCTTGGTTTGATAATTGATAAGCTGAGGGGATTTTTTCACTTAGTGAGATAGCACCGATATTCCTAATGGCTGTAGCATAAGAGATAGCATTGGCTTGGTTTTGATCATAACCCATTAAGTGACTCAGGGCTTTGGCAAGGGTAGCTATTATTTTTATGTTGTTAAGATTTCCTTCTTTTTTATTTAATAATTTTGCCATTGTGTAAAAAGTCTCTTTTTGAGCAGTTTCAATACTTTCAATGGTCACAGCTGTTTGCTTCAGTTCATTGTTGGTATGAGACTTAACTTTAATACTCTTTTTTTCAAGCTTCTCTTTTTTATTTATAGTGTGATCTTGTTTTTTTTCAACATGAGCATAAATTCTAGATTCCAATTCACTGAGTTTAAAAGGTTTAGAGATAAAATCATCAGCACCTAAGAGAAAAAGTTTATGCATCTCCTGCTCATCAGTAGTTATAATGGCAATGGGAATGGAATCATATTCCGGATTGTCTTTTATGGCTTTTAATGTGGCATAGCCATCCATTTTTGGCATGTGTAGATCAAGCAGTACCATATCAACGGGACGTTTGGTTAAAATATTTAATGCTTCTTCCCCATCTTCTGCTTGAAAAAAATTAATGGAAGGAACTTTTCCCAATAGAGAAATGATTAATTGTCGATTAAAAGCATCATCATCGACAACCAATAGCCTAATGTCACCTAAAGTGTTCCATTTCATCTGTTTCTTCTTTTATAATAAATTAATTTTATTAATTGATTAATTCGAAAAGGGGAATGATGAGCAGTAAATATAAAATCACCTTATTGATGGCGTTCGGTATTTTACAGTTTTATCCAGGACAACTTTATTCGAATACGGCTACTTATAAAATTCTATTTA
>JAHJJU010000092.1 GCA_018822805.1 bacterium | reverse complement strand
TGCTGCCCAGCACGGCATAGCCCCGCGCGGCGGTGAAGTCGTCTCCCGGCAGGAAGCGGCCGAGTGCGGGGTGCATGCTCCAGACATCCGGCACTTTAACAAAATAATATCGTGGGAGTGATAAGTATGAGGAATTATTTATTTGGAATTATAACACTTTTTTTGTTGAACGGTTGTTCCCAGAAACATCAGATTAATATAGGGGATATTACGCTTCAGGAGCGTACAGCTATGCCAAATAAAGTTCAAGAACATTATATGTCTTTTACGCAAGAGTATTACGACAATAAGCTCTACCCTGTAAGTGAGTATTGTGATGATAAACGGGACTATTTAAGTGATGATAAATTCTCAACAGAAACCTATTTGAAAATTACGAATGAACGTACGAAGCAGAATCGAGTGGGGAAGTATCCGATATGGTTTTTGCTTAATGATGATGCGAGTGATATTCGCTGTGTAAAAAAAAGTGCAAACTTTATTAATGAAGAGCCTTTTGTGGTCAGCGACACAGACAATCTTTCTGTTAAGCTTTTACAAAAAAATGAAGCTGAAAAGGGAGTCCCTATTGCAGAGTTGAGTGTTTTGATTGACTTTGTCTCTTTGGTGGTACCTCAGACGGCTAATTTTTTATTAAGAACGAATAATATTATTAAAGATCCTCTTACTCAAAATTATTTAAATATGATGGATAATGCCTTTAAACATGGGGATTTGGATGGCACAAAGAGTAGAGATTTTAAGACAAATATTGCTGTTATAAAAGTCAAGTTAAATGTACCGGAAGAGGATAATGTTCTTCGAGAATTGGGTTACATTCTTTTAAAGCCTAAATATCGAACAACATTGACAACGGTAGATATCATAAACGATATTCCTAATTTTAGGTTTATTTATAACAGTTCAGATCCTCGAATAGAGGACATTATGCATTATCAATTAAAGCATAAAAACATGACAGTTAAAACGGTCGTAGACAATTTTATGCAAGTTTCAAATGAACATCTTATTGAGGCATTATCTTCTTTAAATACACAATTAATGAATCGTTTTACACGTTATGATAGAGCGTTAATTTTAAGTATAGCATTACGTCAAAGTGATTTGTATAAACATCTAGCTCAAAGTATAAATATAAAAGATGTAGCAAAGGTTAAAACCTATATGTCAGTTTTAAACAATGAGCAAAATCCTTTACATGATTTAAATAAAGAGTTACAAGCTACAGGTTGTGACTATTATGGGTTAATGTATCAAGCACAAGAATTGATTAAAAATACAGATGCATTGGCAAGAGAAGAGGCGACAGAGGCAGAGCGTCTCAAAGAGGAGCAGTTACGTTATCAAATTGCATTACAAGGTATAGAAAACTTTTTACGTCCTGTATCCAATTGGAATTATATTCCTAGAATGTTTATTGAGAATGCAGAGATTTCTAAAACCAACGGTGAGACAGTAAGTTTCAGTCAACTTGAGACCATGTATAATCGTGAGAATAATGTTAGTGCGTATGGTTGTTATGTTGATTTACAAAGTAAAATACATGGCGAGAGCGTACAAGATTATCTTATTCATCCGAATTATAGTAATGGAACTAAGTACAATTATATGGCACTCTCAGTAAATAAACAAAATAAAATTGATATAATTTTCTATAAATTAACTTCAGGTAATAATTTGAAAATAGAGAAGATATTAATTGATCAAAATAATCAATTTATTATGAAGAAAAGGGTTAATGAGGTATTAAAAACTAAAAGTGCACAAAGTTGTTCCAATAGCATAATAAGGTTGTTTTAAAAATGAGATTAAATTTACATAGTAAAATTCGAGAACGTAGAAAAAAGAGATTAATTACCCCGGCACTCTATTTTATTGCTGAAATGGTTTTTATATTCTTGGTACTCTCTTTAATTCAATTAAACTTTGATATTCGAGATTGGGCTACATGGAGTTATATTGTATTGGTTATTTTTGGATTATATTCTTTAGGTAAGACTATACATGTATATCAACGACAGAAAAGTTATGAATAATTAAAAAAATATAAAAATTTTTTGGAGAAAGGTAAAAGTTTAGTGGTGACCCCTAGGAGACTCGAACTCCTGTAACATGGATGAAAACCATGGATCCTAACCGCTAGACGAAGGGGCCACTAAATTTTAAAAAAGTACAAACTAAAAATGGTGACCCCTAGGAGACTCGAACTCCTGTAACATGGATGAAAACCATGGATCCTAACCGCTAGACGAAGGGGCCATTAACAACTTGTGGTCGAAATTATAACGAAGTAAACTTAATATAATCTTAAATAATAAAAAGTTTTTGTTAGAATAAATTCTTTGATTTTGATATAATATTTCAAAGGATAAATACTATGATAAAAAAAATAATTTTAGCCCTAGGTACTACATGGATGATCAGTGGATGTACGGGGATTCAACCAGAGAAACAAGAGAGTGCATTTATTGTAATTAAATCAGAAAAAATGAAATATGCAGATATGGGATTTATTTATAATAGTGCTTCAAATGTTAAAATTGATATCTATGCTGCCGGTCAATCGATGGTACAACTGGATATTAACGCACAAAATATTTGTATGTCACTCTTTAAATGTATGGAAAAAAAAGATTTTAATGAACAGTTTTTACATGCTGCCTATCCGGAAACACTTTTAGAAAATATTTTTAGAGCAAAACCTATCTTTAATCAAGAAGGTCTCATAAAAACGGTAGAAGGTTTTACACAAAATATTAAAAAAGAAGCACTTTATGATATAACTTATTCTGTTGTAAGTGGAGGGCGGACTTTTCGTGATAGAATAAATAATATATTAATTAAAGTGAGAGAACAATGAAATTTGTAGGTGCACATGTTAGTGCAAGTGGTGGAGTAGATAATGCCCCGTTAAATGCTATGAAAATAGGAGCAAAAGCATTTGCCTTGTTTACTAAAAATCAAAGACAGTGGGTTGCTAAACCTCTAGAAGAAAAGATGATAGCAAGTTTTAAAAGTAATTTGGAAAAATCAGGAATTTTAGCTAAACATGTTTTACCTCATGACAGTTATTTAATTAATCTTGGTCATCCGGAAGTTGAGAAGCTTGAGAAGTCAAGAGAAGCATTTGTAGATGAGTTAAAGCGTTGTGAACAATTGGGCTTAGAGTTGCTTAACTTTCACCCTGGGAGCCATTTGGTTAAAGTAGGAAAAAAAGATCCTAATTATGCTGACAAAATTATGGAAGCTGAGTTAAATTGTTTGGATGTGATTGCCGAATCATTGAACATGGCTATTGAAGCAACTAAAGGTTCTAATGTAAAATTGGTGATTGAAAATACAGCAGGTCAAGGAACAAACTTAGGGTATAAGTTTGAACATCTGGCACATATTATTAATAACGTAGAGGATAAAAGTCGTATAGGTGTTTGTTTGGATACTTGTCATACTTTTACCGGAGGTTATGATTTACGTACACGTGAAGCTTATGATGAGACAATGGATACCTTTGCACGTATAGTAGGGTTTAAATATTTGTTTGGAATGCACCTTAATGACTCTAAACCGGTATTAGGAAGTCGTGTTGATCGTCACCATTCATTAGGAGAGGGTGAGATCGGTTGGGATGCTTTTAGATTTATTATGAATGATCCACGTATGGACGATATTCCTTTAATATTAGAGACCATTGATGAGAATATTTGGGACAAAGAAATAGAAGCACTGTATGATCTGGTAGAAGTATAATTTATATACGACGAAAATTTTTTAAAGGAGAAGAAATGACAAGTAAGCTAAGGCAGAGACTAATTTGGTAAAAAATAGATTTAAATAACATAATTTAATTTTCGAGATTTTAAAAGGAGGAATGATGAAAAAAATAATAAAAAGCGTAGCTATGGTTGCACCATTATTGTTTATAATAGGGTGTGGAGATACTTTAAGCCAACCAAGCAATGAGACCCTAAAGGGTGGAGAGTTAATGGTAGAATTCTCTTCAGAACTTATGAAAAAGACATTAATTGATGCTAAAGTTGCTGATGAAAATACAACGATATTTGGTTATAAAGCATTTAAAATTCCGTATACGACTACGGATGAAAAAGGTAATGAGGTAAAAGCTTCAGGACTTTTTGTAATTCCTACAGGTTTACCAGCTGCTGTTCAGCCATTCGGATTGTCAATGGTTTCTGATGATCATGGGACTATTTTTGCCAATCGTGAAGCTCCTTCAGTTATTGCAGATACTAATGGTGCACCAGATGGTTCAGCAATTATTTTGACGGCATTAGGTGGATTCGCAACGCTTCAACCTGATTATATTGGTTTTGGTGATTCTAGTGAGCATTATCATCCATTTGTTTTAAAAGAGTCTTTAGCAAATGCAACAGTAGACTTTATTAAAACGGTGAAAATTTTTGCAAATGAAAATAATATTACACTGAATAATCAACTTTTTTTAACCGGGTACAGTGAAGGTGGTTATGCAGCCATGGCAACTTTAAAAAAGATTGAAGAAGAATCTACAGGTCTAACGGTGACCATGGCTGCTCCAATGGCTGGACCTTATGCATTGAAAACAATGGCAGATGGAGTATTGAGCCAACCTAAACTGGGCGTACCTTCCTTTATGGCAAATGTGGGTTATGCTTATGCTCAAGCCAATGACGAAGCATTAAATTCCATTATTAATGAACCGTATGCTTCTAAATTACCCACATTGTTTAACGGTGATTTAAATCGTACTCAAATTGATCCACAATTAACACTAGATACAACGGGAGATACTGGGCTTTTTTCATCAAGTTTTGTATCTGATTATTTTACAAATGATACAAACTGGTTTAAAGAGGCTGTTACAACCAATAACCTACATACTTGGGCTCCTGAAACATCTGTAAAATTGGTTCATTGTCAAGGAGATGATGTTATTCCTTATGGTATTTCTCAATTGACAGCAGGTACAATGACGGCTATGGGTGCAAGCAGTGTCTTGGTTGTTCCTGTAGAACTGGCACTGGGTTTAGATTATAATGTAACACATGGTACTTGTGGAACTTTAGCCTATAAAGTGACAACAGGTATTTTTGCCCAAGTTCGACAAGTAACTATTGGGTATTAGGAGTAGATGATGAAAATAATAACACTAAGTATAATAACTAGCTCTTTGGTAATGGCAGGTGCCTATAAGGTACCGGAACAATCAATCAACTCAATGGCATTAGGTGCAGCATATGTAGCACATACAGAGGGGGCTGATACAGCTTATTATAATCCTGCAAATATGGCATTCATGGAAGATAAGCAATTTGCAGAGGTGGGATTAACTTGGGCACATTTACCTCGTAATGAATTTGTAGGAAATCAAGCCTATTCAGCTACAGAGGTCTATGCTGCTAATAATAAATCGGAAATAGAGAATTTACAATTACCATTTATGCATTATGTGGCAAATCCTATTGGTGATTTTAGATGGGGTACAAGTTTGACTATACCAGGAGGCTTAACCAAGCGTTGGGAGAGTGGACATCAAAAAGTTTCAGCTGAAGAGTTTACTTTAAAAGTTATTGAAGTTAACCCATCAGCCTCATACAAAGTATCTGATCAATTTGCTGTTGGTGGAGGGTTACGGTTTATTTATTCAGAAGGTGTTGTAAATAGTGATGGAGGAGTCATTAAACCTCTTAAACGCGAAATGGAAGGGAGTACCATAGAATTTGGCTATAATCTCGCTTTGACCTACAAACCAACAGCAGATATTAATATGGCAGCAACCTATCGTTCCAAAATTGATTTAGGGGAAGAGGGAGAAGCAAATCTTTATATAAGTGGTGTTGGAAAACAATTTGATGCAAGTGTAAAAGTTCCATTACCGGCAGCTTTAAATTTGGCTGTTAGTAAAACATGGGAAGATAAATACACCGTTGAAGTAAATTATGAGCGAACCTATTGGTCAGCCTATAAAGAGTTAGACTTTAATTATGGTACACCAATTCAAGCAGCACTTTATGACTCTTTCGATGCTTCTAAACCTAAAAATTGGAACGATACCGATACTTTTAGAGTAGGGATTACAGCAAAAGTAAATGATACGGTTACGGTTATGGCAGGGTATGCTAAAGATGAAACACCTGTCGATAAAAAGTATGTAAGTTATGAACTTCCTGATAGTGATGCAAATATTTATAGTGTAGGTGTTCGTGTGAAAGCCAATGAAAATCTCTCTTGGGGTGTGGCGTATCTTCATGATGCGAAAGATGCACTTGATATCACAGCAAGCGATGCCAATGTAAATGGTATTATTGGTAAATTCTCAGAGGGTGGTGCAGACTTATTAACCGTAGGTATGGCATACACATTCTAGCATGACGTATCCATTTAATAACTTTTATGATCTTATTTTTACGCAGGCAAAAAAAAGAGGGCGAAAAACAGCTTTTTTTGTAGGTGATAAAAAAGTATCGTACAGAGAGATTCAACAGCGTGCTGATACGATAGCAGCTTATTTAGCGAGTAGAGGTGTTGCACAAGGTGATAGAGTGGCTCTGTTCATGCGTAACTCTGCTGAGTTTATCTATACCATTTTTGCTGTTTCAAAATTGGGTGCCGTCTCGGTTCCCATTAACACTTTTTTAAAAGAGAGTGAACTGGCATACATTTTAGAAGATTCAGGAGCTAAAGTATTGATGAGCTCGGTCATTTACGACAAAGTAGTCTCTTCTGATGAGGTGCAGGAACAAGTAACCATGACCCTTTGGGAGGGTGGATACCTTGGTAATAGCCCACGACATGTTGCTTTTGAACAGGTTATGACCTTCCCTGAAAGTGTGGAAGAGGTTGCCGTAGATATTAATGCTTTAGCTGTTATTATCTATACCTCCGGAACCACTGGAAAACCTAAAGGTGCCATGCTTAGTTCTAAAAATATTTTCTCAAATGCTCATGGTGGTGCATTGCATGTGAATGCCGGTAGTCGTGACCGAATTGTGGTTTTTTTACCAATGTTTCACTCCTTTACCTTTGCTATAGGGGTAATAATGCCTCTTTATCTTGGTGCGAGTTTGGTGGTGATTCAATCACTCAAACCCTTCTCAAATATTTTTAAGCAGGTACTTTTAAAACGTGTGAGCATTTTTTTAGGTATTCCGGATGTTTATAATGCGTTGGTTAAAGCCAAACTTCCATGGTATTTTATGTGGTTTAATAAGGTTCGAATTTTTGTCTCCGGTGCTGCTGCTCTGCAATCTAAAACATTGGCAGGTATGCAAGCAAAATTTAAACGCTCAACACTTTTAGAAGGCTATGGTTTAAGTGAAGCTTCTCCAGCTGTTTGTATTAATCCTATTGTTCAGCAAAAGGAAAAATCAGTAGGGACAGCACTCTATGGTTATGAGATAAAAGTAGTGAATGATAATTTAATGGAATTGCCTAGAGGTGAAGTGGGTGATATCATTGTTAAGGGTGATAACGTCATGCTGGGGTATTTAAATCGTCCGGAAGCTACGGATGAAACCATCATTAAAGGGTGGTTACTTACGGGTGATATGGGGTATATGGATGATGAGGGCTTCCTCTATATTGTTGATCGTAAAAAAGATTTGGTTATCTCAAAAGGAATTAACATTTACCCAAGAGAATTGGAAGAGGTGATTGATGCTTTTTTGGGTATTGCATCATCAGCCGTTATTGGTATACCTGATGAAAATAGTGGTGAAATTCCCATTGCCTACATAGAGTTAGAAGAGGGTATAGCATCAATTGATGAGGTGGAATTTAAAAAGTATCTTCGTGAAAATTTGGCAAACTATAAAGTACCTAGACAAATACACTTTATTGATACGTTGCCTAAAAATGCTACAGGTAAGGTTCTGAAGCGTGAATTAAAAGAACAAATAAGAGAGATATAGTCTTCTTATCTTGACACATTATAGGAGATAGCCTATAATGTACTTCTATATACATTTTAAAATTAATATTGGGTTCATTTTCAAAATATACAATAGAATTTCAATATTATAGGAGAACATTTACATGCATCAAAAATTAGAAAGATTAATGGGTCGCTTTGGCTCATTCATACACGACAACCCTTTTAAGGTGTTATTGGTATTGGTGGTGATGTTGGCATTCCCTATTGCTCATGTACCTCAGATAAAGATGGACACCTCAACAGAAGGTTTTATGCATGATGATGATCCGGTTCTTTTAGCCTATAATGAGTTCCGTGATCAATTTGGACGTGATGAACGTGTTATTTTAGCAATTAAAAGTGATAAAATTTTCTCTTTAGAATTTTTAACAGCTCTTAAAGACTTACATAAAGAGTTGGAGACAACGGTACCTTTTGTTGATGAAGTAACGTCACTTTATAACGTTAGAAATACCAGAGGGGAAGGTGATAAACTTATTACCGATGACCTTTTAGAACCTTTTCCTCGTAACCAAACAGATCTTGATGGTATTAAAAAACGGGCGTTGAGTTCAGAGTTCTATAGAGATTTGTTAATCAGTCAAGATGGTACCATGACAACGGTTATAGTAGAGACCGATGCCTACTCTCATGAAGGTGAAAAAGAGGTTTTCGATGTGGATGCTTTTGATGAAGGGTTTGATGAGCCGTCTAAAGAAAATACTCCGAGAACTTTCTTAACAGACAAAGAGAATGCCGGACTGGTGACAGCTGTATTGGAGATTGCTGATAACTATCGAAAACAAGGTCTAGAGATTTATGTCGCAGGATCACCGTCGGTTAATCATGCTTTAAAATCTCAAATGAAATCTGATATGCAGAAGTTTATGCGTATTACATTTTTGATTATTTTGATTTTTTTATTTGTTATCTTTAGACGGGTTTCAGCTGTTTTTTACCCGTTGATGGTGATTATTTTCTCTCTATTAACCACGGTAGGAACGATGGCATGGATGGGTGTGGCGTTTAAGTTACCGACACAGATTGTACCCTCACTGCTCTTGGCTGTATCGGTTGGGGCTACGGTGCATGTTCTGTCTGTTTTCTTTGATAGGTTCAATGCCCATGGCGATAAAAAAGAGGCACTTACTTATACCTTAGGACACTCAGGTTTAGCCATTGCCATGACATCGGTTACCACAGCGATTGGAGTAGGTTCTTTTGCCGGTTCAGAGGTTGCACCAATTTCAGATCTTGGACTATTTGCTTCATTGGGGGTTATGGTCTCTTTGGTTTTAACTTTGACACTGCTTCCTGCACTTTTGAGCATTACCAAGTTAAAGCCAAAACCAAAAGTTGTCTCAGGAAAAATAGACAATCTTATGAAAAAATTGGCTGTTATTCCTGTAAAATATACCAAAACCGTGTTGCTTTCTAGTTCAGTGTTGGTGGTGACTTCACTGATTGTAGCGACGCAGATAGAACTTTCACATAACCCTTTAAAATGGTTCCAACCTGATGAACAAAACAGGGTTTCCACAGAGGTTATCGATGCACAGATGAATGGTACCGTAACCATAGAAGTGGTGGTAGATACCGGCACTGAGAATGGCTGGGTTGACCCTATACGGCTTGAAAAATTGAATCAATTCTCAACAAAAGTAGAAGCCTATGTTGATGAGTATACGCATGTAGGAAAAGTGATTTCTTTAGCAACCATTGTTAAAGAGACCAACCGAGCATTACATGAAAATAAGCAAGAATTCTACACCATACCAAATGAAAAAAATCTTGTCTCTCAAGAGCTTTTACTTTTTGAAAATTCAGGTTCTGATGACCTTGAAGACGTGGTGGATACACAATTTTCCAAAGCAAGAGTGACCATTAAATTACCATGGACGGACACGGTACAAGCTGTCAATGTTTTAAACTTTGTAAAAGAGGAGTCGAGTAAAACCTTTAGTGAAGATAACGTTAAAACAACTGGGATGATTCCTCTCCTTATCAATACTTTTTCTAATGCTGTTCATTCATCGGTGGTAAGTTATTTTATAGCAGCCATAGGTATTTCATTTATGATGATGTTGATTTTAGGTTCGGTACGTATTGGATTACTGAGTATGATTCCTAACTTGGCACCGATTATTGTTGGCTTACTTTTAATGTATATAGTCAAGATACCACTTGATATGTTTACCCTACTGATTGGATCAATTGCTATTGGTTTGGCTGTTGATGATACCATACATTTTATGCACAATTTTAGGCGATACTATTTAGAGAGTGGTGACTCTGCTAAGGCGATAGAACAGACTTTTTTTACTACAGGTAAAGCGATGGTGATTACCACGATAGTTTTGGCACTGGGATTTTTTGCTTATTTGGCAGCGAACATGATTTCGGTACAAAACTTTGGACTTTTAACGGCTTCGGTCATTATTTTTGCACTTTTATCTGACCTTCTTTTGGCTCCTGCATTAATGATTGTGGCTGCTAAACGTGGTTGGATAAAATAATTGGTACAATAAATTACATCTTACGGATAAATAAAATTATAAATTTGTAGGGTGTCAATTTATTGCACCACATAAATTAAATAAAGGACATAAAATATGAATGCAAAAAAACTACTATTTTTATTAGGAGTAGGGGCAACTTTACTGAGTACAGCTGCTGTTGCAGATGATGCTAATGCACGTTCCATTATGGAGCAAGTGGATGCCAGAGATGATGGAAAAACATTAGAGCAAGATATGCTTATGATACTCATCGATAAAAATGGCAATGAACGAACACGTGATCTTAAATCCTATGCAAAAGATTTTGGAGAAGATGAACACCGAACCATGTTTTTTAAAAGCCCTGCCGATGTTAAAAATACGGCTTTTTTAACCTATGATTATGATGATTCAGCAAAAGATGATGATCAGTGGTTGTATCTGCCGGCCCTTAAAAAAGTAAAAAGAATTCCTTCAACGGATAAAAGTTCAAGCTTTATGGGGTCAGACTTCTCTTACTTTGATATGACCGATCGTGATTTGGAAAATTATGATTTTAAACTGCTTCAAGAGACAAAAGTACGTGGTCACGATGCATGGATGATTGAGTCGACTCCAAGAAATCAAAAAGTGATTGATGAGTCTGGGTATGAAAAAAGTATTGCCATTGTACGAAAAGATAACCACGTGGTGGTACGTGCCATCAACTTTATGACCAATGGAAAGAAAAAATATCTTGATGTAACCAAGATACATGAGCAAAATGGTATTTGGTTGGTGGACGAGATGAGCATGACCACTAAAAAAGGGAAAAGTACCTTGCATAAAACCATCTTGAAATTTTCTAATGTAAAATTAAATGCTACGATAGAAGATGATGTCTTTACCACAAGAAGATTAGAAAAAGGACTTTAATGTCAAAGTACCGTAGGGTGCAATTTATTGTACCAAAAATGATAAATGGATTTAAACGGTGCAATAAATTGACACCGACACCCTACAAGAGCATTTTATTCTCTTTCTTGTTATTGACATCGCTTCATGCTGAAACGCTCGATGATGCTTTAGAAGGTTTTGATGATGAACCGAAAATTGAAAGTAGGGTGCAACTCATTGCACCAAAAGCAGAAGAGAACCTTATGGAAGGATTTGATGATGACGAATCTAAAGTGGTTAAAAAGGAGCGTATGAACTTATACGGGTTTACCGGAAAACTAAGTGAACAGATTGCCTTTGCTCCTAATGATAGCTCACCTCATGACAACATCAATTCCCTTAAAACATCACTGTTTTTAGACTATGAACATAAGTTTGATAATGATTTTAGACTAAAAACCAATGCAAAAGCCTACTACGATGCCATTTATGATCTACGAGGAGAAGAGAAATACTCTAAAGATGAGCGTGATGAGTTACAAACAGAAGCTGAACTTTTTGATGCCTATGTCGAAGGAAGTATTAGCGATAATCTCGACATGAAACTGGGACGGCAAGTCGTTGTATGGGGGCGTAGTGATACCATTCGAATAACGGATGTACTGAATCCTCTGGACAATCGTCGCCCCGGAATGGTCGATATTGAAGATTTACGTCTGCCTGTTGCCATGGCAAAGTTTGACTATTTTGTTGGAGATTGGCGTTTTACCCCGATGGCTGTTTTAGAGCAACGCTTCTCTAAAAATCCACCGTTGGGTTCAGCCTTTAATCCATCAGCTGTTCAATCACCTGACGATGAACGTTATACCGATATTTTACCGGCATTGAGCATTGGAGCTGAATTTTCAGATTGGGATGTTAACTTCTATGCTACACAAGTTCGTGATGATGCAGGGTATATCAATGGTGGAAAAATCAAACATGACAAAGTCACTATGTTGGGAACAGCCGTAAATGTACTGAGTGGTTCATGGTTATTCAAGTCAGAATTGGCTCATTTTGATGGTTTAAAATATACATCCATTCAAGACAAAGAGTTCAAACGAACCGATGCTCTACTGGGTGCTGAATATCAAGGCATAGCCGATACGGCAATTTCCTATGACATCGCTCTTAGAAAAGTACACAATTACGATGCACAATTGATAAATGAACCTCTATCGGTTCAAGAAAATACCTATCAACACGCACTTCGTGTTAGTTCAGACTTTATGAATGCCACGGTTAAAGCCAACTATCTTATCTCTCTGTTTGGTGAAAAGTTGGACGAAGGTGGCTATCAACGAGCATGGGTCAAATATGACATCGCTGATGGAATCTTTGCTAATGTTGGTTATGTAGATTATGTGGGTGGTTCAAAGCGTTTTGACGCTGTGAAAGATAATGATATGGCTTTTTTGGATTTGACGTATGGGTTTTAGGGTTACTAGCTAAAAAGAGTAGAAAATTTCTACTCTCTTACCTAAATTTTTCTAATTTTTACATTTCTACGATTTATAATAACGATTTTGTCATCTATTTGGAGCTTAGATTTATTTATTTGAAACTTTACTGCTCTGCTTACTTTTGGATTTTTAGGTTCTTTTTCTTGACGTATGACGTTACAAGTAAGTGGTACACGAGATGTTTCTGTAAAGTGAATCGTAATAACTTTGTCTTCATCTGCTAATGATAATATGGTTGTATCAGAAGATTGTTCATCATTGTTAAATGTAATTCCTTTAATCTTATCTGCTTTTGGTTTCAGCTCCTGCCCTTCATCAACAGGTCTTTTTTTTATTTCTTCTGTTTTGTTAATAGGATCAGAGGTCCATAATCCATTTGCTAGAAGTAGGGCTAAGCTTAATGTATATAATTTAATCGTTTGTTTTATCATAATTTCTCCTCGTGTTAAATACCACTTATAATAAATGCACTCCAATAATAAGGATGTTTCTTTATCATCTGAAGTTTTGCTTTGTGTAGTGCTGTCGTATAATTATCACCATTGGCAATGTTCATATAAAATTTTTGCATCAGTGTTACGGTTTCCTGACTACTGACACTCCATAAACTCATAATCACATTTTTAGCACCTGCTTGTATGAATGCTTTGGATAATCCTGTTACACCTTCAGCTTTGTGTATTTTACCTAAACCTGTTTCACAAGCAGATAAAACGACCAACTCTGTATTTTGCAGTTCTAAACTAGAGAGTTTCAAAGCTGTGGCAATACCTCTGGCATCGTCTCTATAACTTGCATAGTTTGCTCCTGCAAATGCCAAACCTGAAGCCAACATAGGATTTGGATTTTTAGGGTTATCTAAGAAAAATCCATGAGTTGAGATATGGAGTATTTTAGGACTTTTGATATTGAAAAGGTTTTCTACAGTTGCATTTATATCTTGATAAATTTCTAAGTCAGAATAATGTTTTTTTATTATTTCTATCTCTTGTTTAGAAATCTCTAATGCTGAGAAATTAATGTCGAATATGGTTGCATTATCTATTGATATGCTATTTTTTAATAGACTTTCACTGGGTTCTTTTTTTGGTAATTTTAACCAAAAATCAGGACTTCCAAATACAATAACATTTGAAGACAAATTAGTATTTTTTCTTTTGATTTGGCGTAAAAGCTCTCTACCTGATGAAATATAACTGATCTCATGACTTTCAATTAGGTATTTATTCTGATGATAAAGAGCTTCAAAAGGTAAAAAATTTAGCAGTCCATCAGGTGATATGATTAATCTCTTTTTATTTTTTATTTGTTCTGTTAAGTGATGCTTGAAAAGCTTATTGTAAATGGTTGAAACTATTTTTTTACTCTGTTTATTTAATTCATTTGTTAGGTTTAAATTTAATGTGTTTGTATTGATCGCTTCTACCATTTTGTTGTTATTATCTTGAAAAGCTTCTATTGAGAGCTCTATAGTTTTGGTATCGGCTTCATTTATTTGGTTAAAAGTGATTTGTTTATTATGATCTAATGTAAAAACATAGTAGGTTTTTTCTCCTCTTACAAAGTCTATATAAAGTTGGTTCTTTTTTAGAGTTGCTGCTATGTACTTTTGTTTATGACGATTTGGACAGAGTGACTAAAATATCTCAGAAAAAAGATTCAGTAGAAAACAATACAACTTATACCTATAATGAGGTGGGTAATACACTTACAGTAACTGATGCACAAGGTACTATCACTTATACCTACAATATCAACGACCAAGTAGCTACAAGAACAGATATTTATGGAAGCACTATCACTTATGCTTATGATCAAGCAAAAAGACTTAATACCTTGACCTACCCTGATGGTAAAGCAATTATCTATGGTTATGATGACAATAACAACTTAGTCAAAGTAACAGACTTTGCTAATAGAGAAACACTTTATGAGTATGATGTTAATGGTAATTTGGTTAAAACAACTCATGTAAATGGTGCCTATACACTCTATACGTATGATAACAATAGTCGATTGCTAACACTCAAAAACCATAATAAAAATGGAGATGTTATTTCGGCTAATGAGCTTACTAGAAATGATATAGGGGACATTACGGACAATAAAGAGACAAGTACTGCTACTGTTGATTTGTCTAAAGTAAAAAGTTTTAACTTTCAAGTCAATGAGTTCAATCAGATTACAAGTAGTGCTGAGGGTGCATTTACTTATGATGAAAATGGTAACTTGTTGAATTACAAATATGATGGAAGAGACAACACTTTAGAGTATGATATATCAGATGCTTTGACTAAAGCTACTTTAGGAAGTGATGTCTATAGTTATACTTACGATGCAGAAGGTAACCGTGTAGTAGTCAATAGTAAACGCTTTGTAGTAGATAATATCATGGGTCTTTCTAAACCATTGGCAGAGACTGATAGTGCTAATAGCATACAAAAGTATTATGTTTGGACAAATGGACTGGGTTATTCGGTAGATGCTAGTGGAGAGGTTTTGGTTTATCTCTATGACTATCAAGGAAATACCAATGCTATACTAGATAAAGACAATGTTCTAAAAGCATCGTACCGTTATAGCACTTATGGTGCTATCATCTCTGCTGATGAGATACTTGATAATCCATTCAGATATCTTGGTCAATATGGAATACAGAGTGATAGTTCTGCTCTTTACTATGTACGAGCAAGATACTATTCTCCTGAATTGAATAGATGGACACAAGCTGATGTCAAAAGAGGTACGATTAGTAATCCTTTGAGCTTGAATAGATATGTTTTGAATGAAGGAGATGTCGTTAATTACGTGGATATTAATGGATTATTTCAAATAAAAGAAGGGATAAATAATGTTGTTAATTATAAAATTGGTGGTACGCAATTAAAATATTGGGTAAAATCTGCTAGACCAGATAAAGTGTATGGTTATGTAGATGATGCTTCACAAAAAGTAGTTGTTGGTTTTGGAAATGATGTTATATATCAACCAGCATTGAAAACAGTAAAAGACTTTAAGGAATCAGTAAAAGAGAATGGAGCAATTGTTGGAGGTATAGATGGTGTAGCTAAAGGTATGGTAACTGTTTCATCTGCAGGTTTAAGTTCAATTAATCCGTTAACTTATACAAAAAGTGCTATTGGTACAGGGATTGATTCAGGGGTTCAAGATTCGAGTAAAGCAAAAGAATATAAAGATAATGTAAATTTGGTTGTAGATACAATAGATTTAGTACATGGTATTTCCCAACTTTCAAAAAAGATGGATAAGTTGAATAGTATTGAAGGGAAAACTTTCTCTTCAAATTCTACAGTGAGTAGAGTTATTAATGGAAAAACTTTTCATTCTATTCCAAAGGTAAAACAGCAACGTCTTTTAAAACTATTGGAAAAAGAAAAAAAATTGTTTAATGCTGAACAAGTTAAACAGGTTAATAAACTTCTTAGAGAAAATACATTTGAAACAATAAATCAGATTAATGGAATAGTTGGATATCTTTCTCAATATGGAAAGAAAACATCTAATAAATCAGGACAATAGATAAAGGAAAAAAATGAAAACAACACAAAAAATAGGAGTTATTTTAATACTTCTGACCACACTAGCAACGGCTAACGAAGAGTTAGCCAAAGAGATTAAATATATTGGTAATGATGGTACAGAGACTAAAAATCAGATTATTTGTACCAATGGTAGTGAGGCTTTTGTTTATAGCCATAATACTTCGCGTGAGATACGAGTAGAATTTGATGGCTCTAGTGAGAATCTTGGTAGAGTGACACTTGATGAGGTGGTTGAGAGGGTTTGTCGGTAATGTTTAAGGTGCATTAAAATGACACCCTACGGTTTCATAACGCGTAGGGTGCAATTTATTGCACCAAAAATAGAAAAAATATGACAATATGACATGTTTTAAACAACAAATATTTTTTGATGTTACAATAAAAAATGGCAAATTACAAAAGAATTTTTATGGATGGGTATAGCTACTTTTTAACGGTGGTAACCCATCAACGCAATCCAATACTCATTGAAAATATTGACCTGTTACGCGAGAGCTTTCGTGTGAGCAAAACAAAATACAGCTACAAAATAGAAGCGATTGTTATCTTACCTGACCATTTTCACCTGATTATTACTCCTGATGTTTTTACAGAGTATCCTAAAATTATACGGGCTATAAAATATCATTTCTCTAAATATATTGGGTCATGCATCTCAAAGTAGTTGACGATTATAACGATTAATGACAAGGTTCACAGAATATTCAAGCCTCTCCCAAGACTTAGAAAACTTAATAGTTTTTCGTTGAAGCCTAGCTAAAACCATTCTCATCCTAAGA
>JAHJJU010000091.1 GCA_018822805.1 bacterium | reverse complement strand
TTAATATTATATACTATATTTAAGAATATTACAATTAATAATTTTAGAGAGAAAAAGCTACCTAATGCACCTCACTTAAAGTCATAACCAATGATTTAAATTTCTGTTTAAAATCATCTTCTAAAGTTTTGTTATAAAAAGGCAACCCGTAAATTTTATAGCATCGGTTCTCATAGCGTATTAATTCATCTTTTTTATTCACACTTGCCAATGTCATTTTATTGTTTTTGGTCAGTTCAGATATGTCGAGTAAAAAATCATTTTTCCATTTATCCAACTCTAATAAATGGTCACCTTTAGGTTCTATAAAGATTTGATGATAACATTGCTCCTTATCTTGCAACAACAAAACAAAATCGGGTTCAAATTTATCGGCATTTCTGTTTTTACTAAGGCTATGAATATTAAACGCTTTCTCATTTCGTATCAGTTTTATATCTTGATACTTCTCTTTTAAACTTCCCATCATACTGTAAAAAAAGCCTACAAAAAACTTTTCTTCACTCGTTCCTCCATGCCCCTCAAAGACATACCAATCTTCATCTATCTCTATTTTACTGTCACTCTTGAGTTTTAAAATTTTCTCTTTGGGTATTTTACTGCTAATGCGTACAGGAAAAAACTCTTGCGTTGCTTCAAACTCTTGTGAATTTTTGATAACACTTGATTCTATCTCTTCTAAAAGTTTTGAGATAAAAAATAGTTTATCATTATCGCTGGGTTCATAATCTGCTGTACTCTGTATGCTAAACGCTACGCCTCCTAAATAATCTTCATCGGCTATAAAGGCTTTGATACTCTTTAAGTTAGGGAAATAACGTTTGAGATTGGCAAAATAAAAAAATGGCTTTTTATTAATGGCAACCCTTGCAATATCGGGGTTAAAGTCACTTAGTTTATAAATCATAGGGGCTTTATACTTTATCTCCTCAACCGTATCATCCAAAAATTTAATCTCTCTACTGCTTTGGTCTACATGGTGTGTTTGATGTTTGTACGAAGCCATATAATGGTTGATTCCATTAATAATTTTCTTTTTGTCTATCCTCTTTTTGGCATTGACATAAACAACCCCTTCCTTATACAAATCATGATTTTCAAAACTCTCTTTGAGTCTAAGGGTAACCGTTTGCTCTTCCTCTTTGGGGTCAAAGATTCCCATGTTGGTGAGTGTGGTTTTAAGTTTTTGAATATAATCATTTTGGTTCACACTGTGAAAATACATCGTCTCCATCATTCTAAACGGATTGTTTAAATCGCTATCAAACTTTCTTTTATATCGGTCTTCTTCACCGTAACTAAAAGGATTATACCTTGCACCACGTCCTATAAGTTGGGCTTCACTGGTTGTACTTGCAGGGTTTTTTGTGGCTTCATCAAGCTTGACTATATCAAACAGATTCAAAACGTCCCAACCTTCATTTAAAACATTGACAGCAAAAATTACACGAATAGGATTATGCTCATCTTCAAGGTTGTTCAGCAGTTCGAGTGTTGCTTCTTTATCAGCAGAAGTGCTATAAATCTTTACACATTTATTGGGTGCAAATGAAAATTGAAGTCGTGTTACAAACTGCTCTACATTCTCTTTGATATGGGTTTTTAACTCTTTTATGGCATCTACCTCTGACAAAGAAAAAACTTCATCAATATCTTTGACACTTAATCTCTCAATGAGTTGGTTAAACGCTTCTAAGTTTTTATCTATATGTTTAATCCCTTTGGGGTTTTTGAACATCACGATGGGTTTGAGTGCAAAATTCAACGCTTCATTCTCTGCAACAATTTGTCTGTATTCGCTTATCATAATGGCTTGTAAAATTCTGAATTTTTCATCAAATCCACTCTGAATGAGTGCCACCTCTTTAGAGTACCCATCGGCTCTAAACTCGGGAAAGGCGTAATTAAAAATGGTTTTATCGTGATAATGTTTGGCTATATCGGCATGACTCTGAACCTCTGCTGTGGCTGTAAACTCTAGCAGTATATTTTCTTTGTTGGTTTTTAACAGTGTCTCAACGGTATTTCCCCAACTTGCCTCTTTTTGAGCATCACTGTTTTTCTTTTTGTTGCTGTTGAGATGGTGGGCTTCATCGGCTATAAGTACTATCTTTTTATCTTCAAAATCAGCATAAGTAATGCTGTTCTCTTTGACGGTGGTAAACAAATCACTATGAAGTTTCTGAACAGTTGTAAACATAATGTTTATATCATCTGCTTTACTATTTTCAAAACTATCTTCTATCACATTGATCTCTACTTTTTTATCATTAATGACTATCTGCTCCGTAAAGAGGTATTTGTAGGCATATTTGTTTGCCAAATTCTGTTTGGTCTTGGTGATGATATTGGTGGTATTGACAAAAAAGATAAAGTTCCGATACCCTTGTTCATAAAGGTACAAAATAGTACTGGCAATAATATTGGTCTTTCCACTTCCCGTTGCCATGTGAAAAAGTAGGTGTTTGTTTTTGATGTTTTGATAGGCTTGGTTTTCATTATAAAATATAAAATTCTCTAATGCCTTAACCTGATAGGGTCTAAGCATCTGTTTTAAATTGGCACTGATGCTTTTTGGTATTTCGGGTTTTGGTGCAAATTTAAAGGCTGTTTGTATCTCTTCATACAAAATACTACTCATCATCAATCCCATAAAACTTTTTATTAATGACTATCTCTTTTTGGCTTATGGCGTACTCTTCATCTTCTATTTCACTAATGGGTAAATATTGCATATTTTTATTGAGTTGACCTATGGGACTATGAGAAAAATTATGTATCGCTTTTAGTTCGGCATAAATAAAATCACCTTGATTATTATTTTCTATCACTTTTTTAACTCTTTCACAAGTAATATCCTCTATATAGTCCATCTGCTCAATAAGGATAAATTTACGATTACCCCCATCTTCTTTGTTTAGGTCAAGTACTGCTTGAGCAGTCGTGCCACTTCCTGCATGGAAGTCAAGAACTAAAGATTCTTTATCATTAATAATTTCCAAAAGATGCCTTATTGTTTTAACAGATTTTGGATATGCAAATACTATAGAGCTATTATTAAATAAACTCATAAAATCTTTCTTTCCTTCGATTGTTCCTCCCAAATCTAATGCTATACTTCTAGGTTTTTTGCCATTTATGTTTAATCTTTGTTTGAAATGAACAGTCCATTGTCCATCATTTTTTTTCAGCAATCGCATATCACCATTTTTATAATCATTTTGAAATCTCTTTTCTGAGCGTATCCAATCTCCATTCAGTATTGTTCCATCTGGCATTTTAATATCATAATTTATTGGATTTTTAAGCCCAGGTCTTGCAAATGTATCCCAAAAATAATATCCATTTTCATCTTTTTCTTTGTATCTCTTCAAGTATTCTTTGTCATGTGCTATATACATTTTAGATAAATTATTGATAGTTTTTGCAAAAACTATAATATATTCATGCTCTTGTACTATATGCTTTGTATCACTACCACCACCAACTTTCGATTGTTTGATAATTGTTGCCACAAAATTTTCTCTTCCAAAAACTTCATCCATTAAAACTTTTAGATATGCTTGTTCATTATCATCTATGCTTACAAATATAACCCCATCCTCACTCAAAAATTCTCTAGCCACTTCCAATCTGTTCTTCATAAAAGTAAGCCATGTAGAATGATTAAAACTATCGTTATACCCAAAACTATCACTTCCAGTATTATAAGGTGGGTCGATGTAAATGAGTTTAACTTTCCCTGCATAACGTTTTTTCAAAGAGTGCAACGCTAAAAGGTTGTTTCCTTTTATTATCAGATTGTCATCCTCTTTTATCTCCTCTACTTCATGTTCTCCATCTTTGTCAAATCTTTTAATATGGGTTAACACTTTAGGCTCTAACAGTCGGTCTATCTCATCACGGCTTATAATAGCGTTGTAGAAGACTTCACTATTTTTCTCATCATCTTTTGTCTGTCCACCCTCTAAAACACAATCTTTATAAGGAAATGCCAACACCACATCATCAAACTTTTTAATGAAATTGTCTTTTTTTATCAGCCCTATTTTATTGGTGTAGCTTGTAAACGAGTGGTTAAAATACTCATTCATGGTAAAAAACTCTATCAGGTCATTTTGATTTAACACATAAACATCATCTATGCTTATAAAAAATTGTTTTTTGGCTTTTTCATCGCTCATAATAAGCTTGACTAAATCTTTATCTATCTTATCAATGGCATCAAGAATTTTGGGAATAAAAAGCTTTCCCTCTTTATCGGTAAATTTACTGTTTGTTTTAAATAGTTTTTCAATGTGTTCAATTTGTGGCAGTATCATATTTCCCCGTTTTTTACTTTTTTAGGGAATATATTACCTCTTATTAAATTTAATAGGGATAAATTACTTTATAATCTATATAAAACGGTATTTTATCCCGTGTTTTCTACTCATTAAACTTTATGTACCTTTTGCATTAAAAAGGTCAAAAATGACACAAAGAGATAAAGCTATCTACCTTGATTTAGACCCAAAAACTCTAAGAAATTGGAGAAAAAACAAACCCAACCTCTACAAAATCATTATGTTAGGTTTTGCTTTTGAAGAGGCAGTTAAAAAATCAAAAGAGAATTATGAAGAGTTAGAGAGGTTGAAAAAAGAAATGGAACAATAAACTGTACTACTTTAGTTATAATACACAACAAACAATTTATAACAAGGTCTAAAAAATGATAAAAAGAAAAAAAGTAGATTTCATAGAGAAACAGTTGTCAAAAAATATTACCTTCTATAAAAAATTAAATAGTGAACAAAAAGATGAACTTTGGAGTTTGCTAAGTGACTATGAGCGATATAGAGTTCTTTTAAAAAATCAAAAAAGAGTAGGTTTTGGAGAAGATAGATTTACCATAAATGAATATGGCTCTACAAACAAAGATTTAGCCACCTATAAAAACTTAAAACAGTGGGACAAAGAACAATATACTTATCAAAAGAAACATGGACAGACACATCTTGATAAAACTTATAAACTCTATCTTTTTGGTGATTGGTGTCGATTAATCGAAAAGAAAAAACTGATTTATGCTGAGATTTTTTCAGTAAATTCCTATATTTCTGACAATATATCTGAACAATTAAGAAAGTTTGAACAAGGACTCTATCCTCATACAACTAAAATAAAATTCATTAAAAACAAGAAAAAAAGTAAAAATCCATTAACGGGTAAAAAAGAATACTTTAGTACCATGAAGAGTAAAACTAAAGCTTATGGAAGAGAGAAAGAGCTAAAAGCATTCCGTAAATTCATGATGGTTTTTGAATATGAAATACTACACCCAAAAATCAAAAAGTATGTCCTAAAAAATATGAAAAACAGAACTTATAGAATTGTTAATAAAAAAGAGACTTTTGACAACTTTCATCTATTTTTATTTTCAGATAATGAAGCATTGGAAAACTGTAGTTTTGATACATTTCTACGTGACTTCAATAAACTTAGACGAGATCACAAAGAGCTTAAAGCAATAGAAAAACACTTTTTTCAATATGCTAAACAATATTTAATGGAAAATTTCAATTATCAAACCTCTTAAATATTTGGGTCTAGGGTTCAATTCCCTATAGCTAATAGTTTACTTGTATTTAGATTTGGTTGGCTTTTCGTAAGATGTACTAATGGTACATCGAATGAAAATCAATCAAAGATAAGTGCAATGAAACTGTTAGATTTAGAAATTTGGTGGAGACGTGGGGAATTGAACCCCAGTCCTAAAATAGCTAGTGCTATGACTCTACATGCTTAGATGATGTTGTTAGGTTTAATCTTGTTTTGTACCACACCCAAAACTTTACAAGACGAGCTAAGATTCTCACACTGTAGCGTAGCTTCTACCGTGCATAGTCATCAGATGTTATACCTCAAAATCTAGCTAAGATGACACTTACTAGAGAGGCAGTCCTCCAACAGAGTTGGGGTTAATGACTTACGCTACTGCGTAAGCTGGACGGTAATCTGTATTGTTTGCAGTTATTGCGTTTGAGCCGTATAACGGAGCTGCTCAGTCCGACATGCACATAACTCCGACTACTCTAGTCGAAACCAAGTCATCCCCATATTCTCGTAAATAATTTTGAATATTATCTACTGAGGAATAAATATTATATCACGAAATAATATTTATGTCAAGAGAGAACTTTTACAATCTTTTGTGTGATGTCCTCTATCTCCATACCTCTTAACTCTTCATCTTCTTTAAGTCTATCTATCTCTTGTTTCTGTGCTTCAAGTTTTTCTTTTACCATACCTAACTCAACAGAAAGTTTCATATTTTCATCTTTTAATCTATGGTAAGTGTCCATAAATAGAGAGATTTTTGTATTAAGCTCTTCTAAAGCTGATTGATTTCTCATAAATAAATCCTAATTTTTATATTTAAAACTTTTATAACATACTATCATAATAAAGTTTGGATTTTAGGGTGTTTCTGATCGTTTCTTTGCTACTCATTAATTTTTTCTTTGATTTCTTTCGCTAAAGTTGCTACTTTTTGAATTTTTTGAGTATCGGTTAAACTGTCATCGAGCAACACTTTGACAAATGCCGAACCGACGATAACTCCATCTACCCCTTTAGCTTTCTCTTTGGCTGTATTTTGATCTACACCAAAACCAACATAAACAGGAGTTTTTGTAAATTCTTTAATATCAGTAATAATTGGTTGTAAATCTTCACTCTGCCCTGCTCCTGTAATTCCTGCATAAGCAACAAGGTAAATAAACTTTTCTGCATCCCTAACAATTTGTTCAATTCTTGCTTTACTGTCTGTTGGAGCAATAAAATCTATAAGACTTAAATTGGCTTCTTTCATCATAGGTTTATAAGGCAATGCCTCTTCAAACGGTAAATCCGGAATGATAAATCCATTCACTCCACTCTGTTTAGCTTTATCAATGAAAAAATCCATGCCTCTATGGTAGAAAGGATTAAAATATCCCATCCACAAAGTATCAATATGAGGAGCTATCTGTTTAGAAGCCTCAAAAAGATGATCCAGCTTAAAACCATTTTCTAAAGCTTTTAAGTTTGCTTTTTCAATAACAGGACCATCTGCCACAGGATCAGAGAATGGCATACCCAATTCCAAGGTATCGACACCGGCATCAGCTAAAGCCAATGCCATATCTACCGTAAATGCTAATGAAGGATAACCCGTAGTAATATATGCAACTAAATTTTTCAATATAAACTCTTTTCTAAATTAATAGTGATATTATACATTTTTTTGATAAAATGGTTAAATTAATCTATATAAGGTAGAGAAAGAATGAGTATTCATACGGAAAAAGTTGCAAAAAAAGTAACTTTAACAACAATTGCCAAAATGAAAGGTGTTGACCCCATCACAATGGTAACAGCATACGATGCACTCTTTGCAAAACTTTTTGATGGCAATGTCGATATGATTTTGGTTGGTGACAGTTTAAATATGAGTTTTTTAGGAAAAGAAGACACCCTCTCAGCAACAATGGATCAGATGATTTATCATACTCAAGCTGTCTGTAACGGTGCCTCTTTACCATTGATTGTTTTAGACATGCCTTTTGGTTCCTATACCAATGAGATTGATGCTGTTAAAAATGCTACTCGTGCTTATCAAGAGACGAATGCTCAGGCTGTTAAAATAGAAGGTGGAAAAGAACGTGCAAACATTGTTAAAGCCTTAACCAATAACTCTATCGCTGTTTTAGGACACATAGGATTAATGCCACAGTTTTTACGATCTGATGGTGGGTATAAAATACGAGGTAAAGACAAAACCGACATCGCTTCTTTGATTGAAGATGCACGAGCCTTAGAGTCTGCTGGTGCTTTTGCTATTGTAGTGGAAGGTGTAAAAAGTGAAGCTGCCAAAGCCATCACTGAAGCTGTAAACATTCCTACCATCGGTATTGGTGCAGGTATCGACACTGATGGACAAGTTTTAGTATGGTCTGATATGTTTGGTTTCTTTGAAGATTTTAAACCAAAATTTGTAAAACAGTACTGCAATGGTGCAGCACTTATACGAGAACATCTTAACAACTACACTACAGAGGTTAAAAATAGAGAATTTCCAAGTGAGGAATATACCTATTAAAGATATAGGTAGGGTGTCAATTTATTGCACCATATAATAACACGGTGCAATAAATTGACACCCTACAAAATAAAATTGAGATAATATCATGGAACGCATCGTAGACATAGAAAAATTTGATAATGAATATATAGAAGAAGTCTCCTTACGTCCCTCATCATGGGATGAATACATTGGGCAACAACAAATAAAAAAGAATTTAAAAGTATTTATAGAAGCCAGTAAAAAAAGAGCTGAAGCACTTGATCACATTCTCTTTTTTGGTCCTCCGGGTTTAGGAAAAACAACCATTGCAAACCTTATTGCAACGGAGATGAGTGCCAACATTAAAACCACAGCTGCTCCCATGATAGAAAAATCAGGAGATTTAGCAGCCGTACTGACCAACATAGAAGAGGGAGACATACTCTTCATAGATGAAATTCACCGAATGTCCCCGGCCATTGAGGAGATACTCTACTCAGCGATGGAAGATTTTAGGTTAGACATTATCATTGGTTCAGGGCCTGCTGCACAAACGGTAAAAATTGATCTTCCTCGTTTTACCTTAATTGGAGCAACTACACGTGCCGGAATGCTCTCTCACCCTCTACGTGAACGATTTGGTATGCACTTTAGAATGCAATTCTACACAGCTGAAGAGTTGGGAGAGATTGTGCGTTTAGCCTCCATTAAACTAAATAAAATAACCAGAAATGAAGCAGCTTATGAGATTGCCAAAAGAAGTCGTGGTACACCGAGACTGGCACTTAGACTCCTGCGTAGAATTCGAGATTTTTCAGAAGTTGCCAATGAAAAAGAGATTCACCTCAATACCACTCAATATGGTCTAGACCAATTGGGTGTTAATGAGATAGGATTCGATGAAGAGGACATACGATTGCTTGAACTACTCGTCTCGGCAAAAGGGCGACCAATGGGATTAAGCACCATTGCAGCTGCTTTAAGTGAAGATGAAGGAACCATAGAAGATGTACTTGAACCCTATCTTTTAGCGAATGGATACATCGAACGAACATCCAGAGGAAGGATTGCAACTGAAAAATCATACACCCATTTTAGACTAACCGTACCCCTCTCGGATAAGCTGTTATGAAAAGAACCGACTCCATTATTGCCATACTCTTTGCCCTAGCCCTCCTAGGTGCTTACAGTATTTATCAACCTTTTTTATTGTCCATGATTGTTGCCCTGCTTCTAACCATGGCAACAGCCAACATTCACCAGAACTTATCTACCCGTATCGAATCCGGACATTTGTCAGCAATCCTACTCAGTCTTCTTCTTTTTATCATTCTATTTGTACCCATCATCTACATTGCAACCATTGGAGTTCAATATATATCTGCGATTGATGCTGAGATTATTACCCGAACCACCATGAAACTCTCCTCTTTGGCAGAGGGTATCCCTGTTTTAGATGAATGGGTTCAGGAGAACCTTAACAATGAGAAGATTTTAGAACTTATTAAAACCTCAACAGCAACCATTACAAAAGCCGGTAGTCAAGGCTTTGGTTTTATTAAAAATGTATTTTTTGTGATTGTCTTTTACTATGTTTTAAATCTTTATGCTGAAAAACTTTTCTTACTCATGCGTGAACTTCTACCCATGCGTGATGAAGAGGGACATAAGATTTTAACGGAGATCTCATCAACCATGGAGATTGTCTTCTACTCCATTATTGTTACAGCCATTTTCGAAGGATTGCTTTTTGGGATAATGAGCTCATATTTTGGCTTTAATGGTCTACTCTTTGGCGTTATTTATGGATTTGCCTCGCTCATACCGATTATTGGTGGTGCTGTAGTTTGGGTGCCGGTATCTCTTTTTGCATGGAGTACGCTTAATACCAATACAGCTATTGTTATTGCCGTCTACTCTATTGTTGTCATATCAATCATTGCTGATACCTTTATAAAACCAATGATTATTAAATACATTAAAGATGACGTACTACACAGTTCAGTTAAAATTAATGAACTGCTCATTTTTTTCTCTATTTTAGCAGGAATGAGTTCCTATGGATTTTGGGGAATGATTTTAGGTCCAGCCATTACATCGTTTTTAATTGCCATATCCAGAGTCTATATTAACCTCTATGGGAAAGAAACCCTATAAGGGTAGAGTTTATCTCTACCCTTTTTTAATAATTAAAAGTCGTATGTTAAACCAAAATTAATGGTATCAAGATCCGGAGATCCGGATTTTTGAACCAATCTTTCATAATCAGCAAAGAGTCCAAAACCACCCTCTTGATCACCATAACCATCAAATGCTCTGTCATATTTTCCTTCTTTAGGAACATCAGTACTCAAATCGTACTCTAAACCTGCACCCCATGCAAATGTTTTGGCATCAACACGACGTAAATCTCCTTGAGTTGTTGTTTTTGCATAACCACCCAAAGCATAAACATTTACATCGTTTGATACTGGATACATCGGTTTTAAGAACGCTCCGATATGTTTAATTTTTCCACCATCAGATTTCCAATTGGTTTGAATACCTCTGGCTTCAACCCCTACATATTGGTTAACGTCATAACCGACTCGTCCAATAAGACCAACTGTTTTATCACTTGGTGCAGCACTACCATTGGCACAAGTACAATTTGGATCAAATCGTGCTGCTGTAAGTCCCAAAGCAACATAAAGACCATTCACATCAATATCTTTTGGAGGGACAATAGGAACAACTACCGGTGCCACCGGTTCAACAGGTACGGCAATGACTTCTTCTTCAACTACAGGTGGCATAATGTCTCCACCTGCATAAACAAAACTACTCATTGTTAAAATAGCCATTAATGATATATTTAATCTTTTCATAAAAATAACTCCTAAATTTTATCATAGATTATAACATCATTATAATTACATAAAATAAAACATTATTAATTAAATTAAAATATAAATACCTCTGTAAGTTCTACAGTTTATTTGTGACTTGATGCTTTTTTGAAAACACTTGAAATGTAAAATAGAGTCCAATTGCTAACCCAATCATAATAAGACTTTGTAATTGTCCCATGGTAAGCCAATCGCCATAGAGATACCCCAATTGACTGTCCGGCTCTCTCCAAAACTCAGCCACAAATCGAGCTGTACCATAAAGAATTCCATAGATACCAATCAAAGCACCATCAAATCGTTTATATTTACGATAGATATAAATCAATATCGCAACCACAATACCTTCCATAAAGCCTTCATAAAGTTGAGATGGGTGGCGTAAAACACCATCAACATAAATTCCCCATGGTACATCTGTAGCTCGTCCAACCAATTCTTGATTTAAAAAGTTTCCAATTCTTCCAAAAACAAATCCAACAGGTACTGCCAATGCCACAACATCAAGAATTTTATAAATCTCTCCTGGATTTCTTCGGGCAAACAAGTAAGAGGCAATGGCAGCTCCCACTACAGCACCATGGTAACTCATACCCCGTATACCAACAAACTCACCATTTGAAAAAGGATTAAAAATTTGCCATGGTTGAGTAAAATAAAAGAGTGTATTCGAATCATAAAAAAGAATGTACCAAATACGTGCTCCTAAAATAATACCCACTTCAATCCATATAAAATAGCTATCAATGGTATCATCAGGAATAGGCATGGCATCTCTTTTGATAATCCATTTTGCAAACCAAAGTGCCACAAGTAAAGCAGAGATATACATAATGCCATACCAATGTACCGATATAAATCCAAAATCAACAGCAACCGGATTAAAATGCTCATAGATGTGATTCCAAAACTCCATAAGATTCCTTTGTATAAAACTTAAATTACGCGAAGTATAACATCTTAGACCATTAACTATTCATTAATAATCCATTGTTTGAGTATTAATAGTGATTCCTTATAATACTGTCAACAAAAAGAAATGTCATCAACATTGTTCACGAGATTAAGTATGTAATTGAACTCCTTTGAAATATACTCCCTTGATAGAACATATTTAGACCTCCTTTGTAATAGCCCTCGTGAGCAATGTTGATGACATTTTGTTCTTACTTTTAACGCTTCTCATGTTATGATTACTCTATACCAATTTTAAGGATTTGTTATTATAAAAATTTTAATGATTGAAGATGATTATGAGATTTCTCAAATTCTCACCGAGTATCTTAATAAATTTGACATTACCGTCATGGCTGCAGAAGAACCGTATATGGGACTCTCTTTACTTACCCAACATAATTTTGATCTCCTAATCTTAGACTTGACACTTCCGGGAATTGATGGACTTGAAATTATTCCTAAAATACGTGCACACTCTTCTATCCCTATTATTGTTTCATCAGCACGAGATGACATTACCGATAAAGTAATCGCTATGGAGCGAGGTGCCGATGACTACATGCCTAAGCCTTATGATCCACGAGAATTGGTCACACGAATTAAAACCATTTTAAGAAGAACCAACAACAGTAAAGAGAAAGAGACTCCAAATACACTTTTTGAACTCAATACCAAAGCACGGCACATTATCTTTAAAGATATATTGCTCGAACTTACAGCTGCAGAATATGATATTTTATCCATTTTAATTCAACATAAAAATTCAGCTGTTTCAAGAGAACAACTGCTTTATGAAAGTGAACATATTGATGACAACAGTTCCATTAAAAATATTGATGTTATCATCTCACGTATTCGTCAAAAACTTTCACTTATTGATAACAAAACATCCTATATTAAACCTGTGCGAGGTATCGGATACCTATTAACTGAGAAAATTTAGTGCGAAACATTATGAGAAACATATCGGTTAATGCCTTTATTAACACCCTCTTTGCACTGGTACTTTCTCTACTTTTGATAGCACTGTTTCTCTTTATTTCTTGGGACAAAGAGCGACAACGACTTGATGAACTTAACCGTTACAAACTTATCTCAAATCTCCTTCTCTCCACAGCCCAGCTCAATCCTTCTAAAGAGGAACAAGAACGATTTTATGAAAACTTTCAGGTAAAACCTGTCTCAATTAATGAGAGCCGTCTACTTATTTTAAGTAAAGGAACGGTTGTTTTTGAAGGTGAATCGGTCTATGGACGTATGCAAATCTTTGCTATTGGTGAAAACAAATACATCTATCTTCAACGCTACGGATACAACCTTATGCTTAAAGATAATCAGTCTGAAAACTTACGTATTCAAATTACCATTTTGATCGCCATGCTCATTGCCATTCTATTTATTTTTCTTTATGTTGCCATTATTAGAAAACTTTCACCTCTTAAAAAACTAAATAAACAGATAGAAGAGTTTGCTAAGGGAAACATGAACATCAAAATTACCCAAAAAAGTAATGACGAAATAGGGAAAATTGCACAAAGTTTTGATAATGCCATACACCACATACGTACCCTGCTTGATTCAAAAAATCTCTTTATGCGTAACATGATGCATGAACTTAAAACACCCATAACACGGGGGCGTATTGCCATTGAAATGGTAGAAGAAGGAAGTAGTAAGCAGACACTCATTCGGGCTTTTGAACGGATGAATGAACTCATTGCTGAACTGGCACATGTTGAACGTCTGACCACACAAAACTTTCAACCCCACATGAACAAAGCAAAAATAGATGATATTATTGACGATAGCATTGCTCTATTACTCTGTGATCGAAGTAAACTTACCATTCAAACCCAAGGAGAAACGCTGGTTACAGACACAAAACTCTTAACCCTAGCCATTAAAAATCTTCTTGATAATGCACTCAAGTACAGCGATGATGAAAAAGCCACCATTATCACAAACCCGTCAAGTATTAAAGTTATCTCAACAGGAAAAAGCTTAGAACATCCACTTTCTTACTACCTTGAACCCTTCACCCAAGAAGAAAAGAGAAACAGTGGTTTTGGGTTAGGGCTCTATATTGTGAACAATATTGCACAACGTTTAAAATATACGTTAAGCTACTACCATAAAAATGGTAATAATGTATTTGAGTTGAAGTTATAATCCATGTAGACTCCCATCAAAAATGATGGGAAAAAGAGAGTAGAATGAAGATTATAAAATAGGTGTTCTATATCCATTCACACGGTTTGTCCAGCCCGGTAACCATTTTTGTTCATTGTTACTTGGTGGTGAATTTTGAATACGACGTTCAAGTACCATTTGAGCTGAACGAGCAAACTCAATTAAAGCAGCAGGACCTGCTTGTACCGGTCTCATGTTTTGCAATACTTGAAGCAGACCCCAACCTTGATTATTATAACGCTCTGTCTCTTTAATTCCTTTACCTTTAAAGTTAATGTAATCAATTAGTGGATACCAACCTCCTGTTGTTGCTGCTAAAGCATTGTAATTGTCAACAATATGTTTTCTATATTGAGGTGCTACATGTGTAACAATCTCAGGAATAGATGCGTGTAATCGGTCAAAGAAAAACTGCGTCTGTAGAGCTTTGGTATTCATTAATAAATTTTTTAATTGCTTAAATTCATTATCGTTTCGTGCATTTTCAAAAATGTTTCTATTCTTCCATGGTGCACCATTTTTACGTGCATGGTGGAGCCAAGCAGGAATTTCTACTTTGTTTTCCACATAATAATCAATCATAGCCGGAAACGTCTCATCAAAACGTTTTGGTTGATCTGCCGGATACCAAATAAAGTGACCAATACCCAAAGAAGCAAAATCTTCATTGGTTGACCAAAACATTAGATGTTCAGGATTTCCGGAAGTCTCATTTTGATAAATTTTTTCAGAAATCACATTGAGTTCATATTGTGTTAATTTTGGTTTTGTTACATCTTCAGGATATTCAGTAGGTGTAGTTGCTTGTTTTGCACATGCTGTTAAAAGCAATGTAGCCAATCCCATACTTGCCAATAGTTTTGTGGTTGCTAATAATTTTGTAGATTTCATATTTTCTCCTATAATTATGTGTTTTAAGTATAGGAGAAAAAGGCTAATATCTTTGTTAATATTTTAATTTAATTCGTTAATTCGCATGAGAATTAAAATATTCTATACGTTCCGAAGTTAATGGATGCGATGCCATCATTCCCATAATGCTACTGTTGTTTTCAGACTCACCGGCTTTTTTAGCCAACACTTCAAAAAGTCTTGCCATATATTTAGTAGAAACCCCAAGCTTTTCCAACTCTTTAACGGCATGAGCATCGGCTTCACGTTCAAACTCACGGCTGTAGCTGCTGTTAATTAATATGGTAGGAATGGTCGTAGCAATCACCGATACATCTCCGGCTATGTATCCAACAATCACTCCGGCAATACCCGTTTTAATTGCCATACGTAAAGAGTGTTTTTCTACCACATGACCCTTTTCATGTGCCAAAACTCCTAAAATATCTCTAAACTCATTGTCCCTACTCAATGCCACCAATTGATCGGTGAGAACAATGTCTCCGGAAGGCAAAGCAAATGCATTGGGACCCATTTCAGGAGAAGATCTAAAGTGCAACTTATAACCCGATTCACCTTGGGTCAATTTATCAAAATGTTCTTGTATAATTTTCTCTTGACGATCACTGAGTTTTGAAGGTCTTAAATAATGCTCTTCTAATTGACTCATCGTCATATCACTCACTTCACTCAGTGTACTTTGAGGTAAAACAGAAGCCAACGCATTAGCCGTAAAATTCGCACCAACAGTTAACATAAACCAAATAAAACCTATGGTAATAACAATAGAACCCATGGTTAAGCCCCATGAACTTTCTATTTTATAAGCTTTTGATTTACTTAAACCAAAATCACGTAAGAGTTGATCAATCTTATCGTTTTCTCTACTTTTACAACGTATACCATTAGGAAAGCTCAATACTCTTGGCGTATTTCCCAATCGAGACTCAATACGTACTTCATCAAGAGCAACATCAATCTTGCAAGAGGGAATTAAAACACGTCGCTCAAGAGTAAACTCTATAACAACCTGATGCTCTTTAGAACTTCGACCATCGTACAATACAGCATCAATAAACATTTTATAGTCCTATACCTAAATCAAAAAAGTCCATCATCTCTTCACCTACTGTCGAACCTTTTTCATAACCATGAGACTCAAATTGATCATAATCCGTACAAGCAAACGAGGTGTGTTCCAACTTATACTTTAAATAACGTATTTTACTCCATGGGTAAAGCAAACCCAAAGTAAAGATAATCGCTAACGCATTTGTAATGGATATCCATGCCAATTTAAAAGGGTTCATCTCTCCTTTTAAAGGTGCCTCTTCCAACTTCGTATGGTTGCGAACATAGTTTGAAAAATAGGCATCACTTAAACCTTTTTGTCCAAAAATAATGGGCAAATAGATTAAAAGCATCACAAAAGTGACCATCCCCGTCATTATCGAACCGACACCCAATTGGGCACCCTCTTCTTCTAAACCTCCACCGGACAACATGATCATCTCTTCAGCCCCGAAAGAAGAGCCATATATGCCCCCTAGCACAGCAATAATGAGAGCCATAGCTATAAGGAACAACATTGTCCACCCGATAATCGAAAAATAAATTTCATACACATTCTGAACTTTTCCTCTAAAAGAGAACGTGCCATGACCATAATGGGCATGATGTAAAACAAGCTCTTTAAAACGTACATAAGAGAAAGGAAAAGCCAAAAAAAACGTAAAAATATTAAGCAGTCCATGCAGTAAGAAAAAAACATAAAAATCACGTGTTCTTCCTGTATAACGGAAAGGAACATTACGATAAGAGGTATTTCGAAGTTTAAAAGAGACAGCTTGTCGAACCAACCAAGGCATTGCTAAAAACGCCATAATAGCAATACCTGCAGCAACTTCAAACATAAATAGGTATTGACTAAATACCACAAACAAAACATAGAAACCAACCACAATAATCCGACCAATCAAAATACGAATCGGATCAGCATTGTATTCAAAATTTGAACCATTCAAATATGTATTGGCATACATGTAACGATTACTTCGTACTTTCGCCCATGCAGAATAAATACCGAGCGTTAAAATGGTCAAAGCGATGTTAACAATCCATATACGAAAGTACTCTTTACCTGTTCCTTCAAATACAAATGATTTATACTGCGTTTCTTCTACAATTTTGTTTTCTTGAGCTACAATCTCTTCCATTCTATGTCCTTCGATATAAGTGGTATAGATTGTATCATATTACGGGTTTATTTCTCCTCAGCATCCGGCTGATATGCAGCATAATATTTACTACCATCAGAAAAAGTATTGACCGTTAATTTTGAAAACTTTTCTAGATAATCCCAAAAATCATCTTTAATTCTCTGTTCCATATCCACTTTGCGTAGAGCCTCTTCCATACATCCCAACCATTCATAACGTGATTTTTCATAAATAGAGAAGTCATCATGAAGACGAATCATGTATTCATTAAGTTCCATACCCTGTCTATCGGCTTCATAAACTTTTGGTCCACCACAAAGCTCTATAAAAAACTTGGTATTTTTCTCTTTAATTTTTGCAAACTCCTCCTCATCTTGAGGAAAGAAGTTAGCAATATCACTCTCATAGATAATGTCATAAAAATCATACATTAAGACACGCATTCCCTCTTCTCCACCTACTGCCTCATAAAATTCAGGAGATGGTCTCTTATAATGAACATTCTCACCTTTTTGTACCTTTGATATTTCATAACTCATACTCTACTCCAACATATTTTTTATTTATTCTATCAAATTATAATAAATATAATCGATAGAAGCTTTACTAATCACAATAGCGTTTTAACACGTTACCATAAGCATCAATTCGTCTGTCACGTAAAAATGGCCAAATATCACGTACCTCTTTGGTACGCTCATGGTCAATCTCTGCATAGAGTATGCTTTCATCTTCATTTCCGGCTTTTGCGATCATTGAACCTTGTGGATCACAAACAAAAGAGTTTCCCCAAAAACGTATGCCATCCATGACTCCTGAGCTATCTTTTTCAAAGCCCACACGATTACATGACAAAACAGGTACACCATTGGCAATGGCATGAGCACGTTGAATGGTAATCCAACTCTCAAGTTGTCGAGCTTTCTCCTCGTCACTGTCCTCATCAAACCAACCAATAGCTGTAGGGTAAATAAGTAACTCAGCACCTTTCAGAGTCATAAGTCGTGCTGCTTCAGGATACCACTGATCCCAACAGACCAACACACCCAATTTTCCTACCGAAGTTTGAATCGGCTCAAATCCTAAATCACCCGGAGTAAAGTAGAACTTCTCATAAAACCCGGGATCATCAGGAATATGCATCTTTCTATATTTTCCTGCAACCGTTCCATCTCTCTCAAATACAACAGCTGTATTATGATAAAGTCCGGCTGTTCGTTTTTCAAACAATGAGGTAACCAACACAACAGTATTCTCTTTTGCAACTGATGCCCAAAATTTGACATCTTCTTCCCAATTATTAGCATAATCAAAAAATTTTGTATCTTCACTTTGACAAAAATATTCATTTTGATGTAACTCTTGTAGCACCACCAAGTCGGCACCTTTCACAGAAGCTGTTTTTATACTCCTAAGAGTTTCCTTAACCGTAGTTTCGGTGTTACCATAATACTTTTTTTGAATCAATGCAACTTTCATTTTTTTCCTTTTTTAATTTATTTTAGCATAAATAGAAAATATATTGATAATATTAAACAAATAAGCACTTTTCTTATTTTTTAAACTTTATAACAATTTTTAGCAAAAAATAAGAATAAAAACCAAAAACAATGAAAATTAATTTTTTTTGTTAAATATTATTTTAAGTTTTATATTGTTATACTACTAAAACAAGTAAAGGAGATAACATGCTTAACAAATTTTTAAAAAACAAAACTTATTCACTTATTTTGATAATTTCACTATTTTCTGGTTGTGGTGGCACATCAGGAAACTCTACAACAGTTTTATCAGAAACAAAGGACTATACTAAAATTAGTTTAAATCAACAAGAATTGTTAAATGCTATTAATGAAGCACGTTCTGTTCAACGGGACTGTTATCCTGATGATTCGAACTATGGTGTGGTAGGTCCGGTACCTCCACTCTATTGGAATGAAGAACTTTATGCTTCTGCATTAGAACACAGTACCGACCTTGCATACAGTAATACTTTTTCTCATTACGGTTCCGGTACAGACTATGATATTACAGGAAATGGCTCACCAAGTGCTTTTAATGAACGTATTCTTGCTAATGGGTATGGTAGCTACTATTCTGTAGGAGAAAACATTGCCGGAGGACAACAGTCTATAGAAGAAGTGATGGAGGCTTGGTTGGCAAGCCCCGGACACTGTAGCAATATCATGAGTGATAAATATACCGAAGTTGGGGTTGCCATTGTTACCAGAGAAGAGAGTACCTATGGTATCTACTGGACACAAAATTTTGGAAGTAAACGTCAGTAAACAGTAAAGATGCTATTGCTCGGCACCTTTACTAATAACCTAAAAATTTACGCATACCTTTCAGATTATAAGGTGCTGAGCAATGGTATTTGAAAAAGCTTAATAACCTGAGTTCGACGGAATTTGCATTGTAGAGCAGTGCAGACTTCCACCCTGTTCAATCAAACGGCTACACTCTATAGGAACAATCTCTTTATCCGGAAACAAACTTTTAAAAATTTCATGAACCTCTTTGTCCTCTTTAACACTATACGTCGGATAAATCAATGCCCCATTTGTAATAAGAAAATTAGCATACGTTGCAGCCAAACGATTTCCTTCATCATCAAACTTAGCTGATGCCATAGGTAAAGGAACCAAGGTATATGCCTTGCCTTCAAATGTTTTAAAAGTTTTTAATTGATCTTCCATCTTTTTTAATGCATCATAATGTTCATCTTCTTCATCCAAACACTGAACATACGTAATGGTATCAACAGAGACAAAACGAGCCAAAGTATCAATATGACTGTCGGTATCATCCCCGGCCAAATACCCATGGTCAAGCCAAAGTACTCTTTTCGTTCCCAAATACTCTTTTAATTTTTTTTCAACTGCCTCTTTAGTTAATCCACCATTACGGTTAGGATTACACAAACACTCGGTTGTGGTCAAAATAGTCCCCTCACCATCGGACTCTATTGAACCACCTTCAAGCACAAAATCAATGCTCTCTAATGGTGTGGTTCCCAAATATCCCTTTTTATGTAATGTTTTATTCACAGTATTGTCCAATGAGGCTTCAAACTTACCACCCCAACCATCAAAAGTAAAGTCAAGTAATTTTAATTCACCCTCTTCTTCTACCGAAATATACCCATAATCTCTCGTCCACGTATCATTCGTTGCTATCTCAATAAAACTCATATTCTGCGTCGAACAAAACATATCAGAAATATTCTCTGTATTATCACAAACTATATAAACAGGTTCTGCATAGGCAATGGCTTGAGCGATGCGTATAAAAGGCGTTAATGCCCCTTGTAAATCATCTGCCCAATCACTATTTTGATGGGGGAATGCCATTAATACGGCTCTTTGTTTTTGCCATTCGGCCGGTACTATTCTCATCTCTATTCCTTAATATTTTGTTAAGATTAGCTATAATCCCACATGGCATTTATAAAAATAAACAAACAAAATTTTTTTCATAATCTTAACCAATTTGCACTAAAAAGTGGCTCTAAAAAGAATATTGCTATCGTCTTAAAAGACAATGCTTATGGGCATGGGCTGGAACTTATGGCACAACTTGCACAAGAGTTTGGATTAACTCAAGCTGTGGTTCGTAACCATGTTGAAGCCAAAATCATTAAACCCTATTTTAACCAAATACTCATTCTAGGTGATGAAGCCTTTGTTGACAAACAATGTTCCTTTACACTCAACAGCTTAAAGGATATAGTAAAAGCCAAACAGGGCGCTACCGTAGAACTCAAAGTCGACACAGGAATGCACCGAAATGGTGTCGCTATGAGTGAATTGGAAACAGCACTTAAACACATACAAGAAAAAGGGCTCATACTTAAAGGGGTCATGACCCATAACCGTTCAGCTGATGAACTAAGCTCAGAACTCTTTTGGCAAACAAAAAACTTTAATGAAGTCAAACAACGTGTTACAGCCTTTGGATTTACAGATATTCGTTTTCATGCTTACAATTCAGCCTCTGCTTTACGTCTAACCTGTAGCAATAAAGATCTTATCCGTTTAGGTATTGGAGCTTATGGCTACAATGAGCTTCCTGATGTTTACAAAACATTAGAGTTAAAACCCGTTCTTTCACTGTGGGCAAAAAAAGTTGCTACCAGGAAGCTAAAAAAGGGCGAGCGTGTGGGCTATGGTGGTCAGTTTATTGCACCCAAAAATATGACCATTTCAACCTACGACTTAGGTTATGGAGATGGATGGATGAGAAGCAACAGTATGAAACCATTTGTTACAGCTGAAGGCTTACCTATGTTGGGACGTGTCTCTATGGATTATATTATTTTAGAGAGTGAAAAAGAAGAAGTTTGCATTATGAATGATGCTTTAAGTGCAGGGAGACAAGTTCAAACCATCTCTTATGAGATTCTAACACAATTACATACTGATATTGAACGGGTGCTTATTTAAAAATCACCCCATCAACCCCTGCTTTTGCCAAAATTTCTATCTCTTCTTCATCTGAAATTTCTGCTAATACTTGTGTATCAAAAAGATAATTTTGTGCTATGGGCATTAATGCTTCTGCCAACCCTTTTTGACAGCGAATAAATGTTGCACCTAAAAGATTTGCAAACAGTGCCTCTTTAATGTTCTGAACTTCAAGCATATACCGTAGATGATTAACTTGACAATATTGTGCTAATTCTAATGAGGAAGAGAGTGACGCTAGTTGTAATAAACTGTTAGAAGGAGTTGATCTGATTTCTTCAATAGAGTAAACCTTATAAAAAGGTTCACTTGCTATCCAAGAATGTCCAAAAATTTTCATAGGCGTACTTTAAGCATCATTATTTCAATTTTTTTGAAGCTTCTAAACACTCATTTGAACAGTAAGCTTTTCGATGATAAATCAATGCATCATCTTCCGTCATGTAGGTACCACAATGAGCACACTCTGACGTTGCCTCTATTTGTCCAAACTCATGCTCCTCTTTTGAAAGAGGTTTTTTATCAATAAAAGGAATCTTTCCACCAAAAAATCGATATACAAATCCTGCAACAAGAAGAAAAATAATCAGTTTTAATATCACGATAATCCTTTTATATATAAATAGTTTCGTTGATTCTTCAGGGTTATATCATAATTCAAATCAACATCAATCGATTCAAGTTCCGAGAAAACTTGTTCACCCTTATAGAACAAATATCGTGTCTGCTCTTTTTGTAGATGTTTGCTTAACTCCAGTAACATTTTAGTATCGGTTACAGCACGTGAACTGATCAAATCAAATGGTTCATCCACATAATCTTCAACGCGTTTTTTAACCACTTCAACATTAGAAAGCTCTAACTCCATAGCGATGTACTTTAAAAAAGAAGCCCGTTTATGACGTGGTTCACACAATACCGTTTTTACATCAGGATAAGCAATTGCCAACATCATTCCCGGAAAACCTGCTCCTGTTCCTACATCTAAAATAGAAAATGGTCTTTCTATAAAGGTACAAGGGTAAAGGGCATCAACAATATTGGGATAAATATCTTTAAGATTTTTAGCTCCGGTTAGGTTATGAATTTTATTCCACTCTTGTAATAGAGAGGTAAAGGTTTCTAGTTGAAATAGTTGTAATTCACTAACTTCAATTTTTTCTGATTCTAAAATTTTCTTTAATATACGCATTACAGTAAATGTCCCATCTGATCCTTTTTAACTTGCAAATACTCTTCATTATAAGGATTTGATTGAATTAAAATAGGAATACGTTTGGTAATCTCAATATTCTTCAACGACTCAATCTTACTTGGATTATTGGTTAAAAGTTGAATTTTTTTAATATTAAAATGTTCTAAAATCGTCTCAACAATTTCATACGTTCGCTCATCGGCTTTAAAGCCTAACTGATGATTTGCCTCTACGGTATCAAAACCTTTGTCTTGCAGAGCATAGGCATTGACTTTACCTAAAAGTCCTATGTTTCTTCCCTCTTGACGATGGTAAATAATCATGCCACCCTCTTGTGCAATAAGCTGTTGAGAAAAGGCTAATTGCTCTCCACAATCACACTTTTTTGAACCTAAAGCATCCCCGGTTAAACACTCTGAATGTACTCGAACAATGGGGTTATCACTTAAATCATCGGTAAAAATAGCTAAATGCTCTTTAGCACCTTCTTTAAAGGCTTGAATGTTAAATGTACCATATTTGGTTGGTAGTTTTGCCACTTGGGAAATATCAATTTGTCTCATGGGCAAAATTATATCAATTTATAATTGTAATAGTGATAAAATAACCAAAACTTATTTAAGGTAATAAAAATGTTTACACGATTTAGACGAAAAAGACTCAACCCTGTCCTAAGAGACCTCTTACAAGAGACCCATTTAAGAGTCGATGACTTTATCTATCCACTCTTTATTAAAAGTGGTGAAGGAATTAAAAAAGAAGTAGACTCCATGCCGGGTGTGTTTCAGATGAGTATTGATGAAGCTCTAAAAGAGTGCACCGTCCTTAAAAATCTTGGTATCTTCTCTATTATTCTCTTTGGTATTCCTGATACTAAGGACTCTGTTGGCTCTGATGCTATGTGTGACCATGGAATTATCGCTTCAAGTATTCGAGCCATTAAAGAGGAACATCCGGATATGTTTGTAGTTACCGACTTATGTTTTTGTGAATACACCGACCATGGACACTGTGGTGTTCTTGACCCGATTTTAGAAACGGTTGATAATGACATTACATTAACGAACCTGCAAAAACAAGCCGTGGTTCATGCCAAAGCCGGTGCCGATATGATTGCCCCTTCAGGAATGATGGATGGTATGATAACAGCCATTAGAGAAGGTCTTGATGGTGGAGGTTTTAGTCATATACCTATTATGTCTTACTCTACTAAATTTTCATCAGCCTATTATGGACCCTTTAGGGATGTAGCAGAAAGCAGTCCAAGTTTTGGAGATAGACGCTCCTATCAGATGAATCCGGCCAATAGAAAAGAGGCTATTTTAGAAAGTATCGCTGATGAGAAAGAAGGAGCTGATATTTTAATGGTTAAACCGGCTCTTGCTTACTTAGATATCGTACGTGACATTAAAGAAAACTGTTCATTGCCTTTGGCTGTCTATAATGTAAGTGGTGAATACAGCATGTTAAAAATGGCTGCCAAAGCCGGTGTGATTGATTATGAAAAAGTAATGATGGAAACCATGATAGGGTTTAAACGTGCAGGTGCTGACATTATTATCAGCTATCATGCTAAAGAGGTAGCTGCATTATTAAACAGTTAAGTGAAGGAGAGATTTCTTACTCTCTCTCTTTATCGAGCTCTTCGGTAAGTTTTGCTAGCTCTTCTATGTAAGCAGATTGGACATCACCTGTTGGAACTTTAAGAGGTTCTATCTCTTTTTTAACTTCTTTATCTGTACTCTTATTCGACTCTTTCTCTTCTTTTTGTGCAATAGCAACTTTGACATCATTGGCTATTTTATCAATATCCAGCTCTTCAATTTTAGCTTCTTTCTTATCAACTTTGTTGGGAGCCTCATCTTCTAAGGTAACTTTTAATTCATCGTCATCAAGTGTCTGAACAGAAACAGGTGGTACTACATCATCGTCCATTTTACCTGCATTTGTAAAATAATTATAACTATAAATTGACACAGCAACAATAATTGCAAGTAGTATTAAAATAGTTATGATCTTTATAACAGAACTGAATGTAGATGATTTCTCATCTTTATTAACATTAAGTATTTGAGACTTATAAGCTTCACAAAAATCAGCTTCTTCCTCTGCTTTATTATTGAACACAACGTTCCTTTTAATTTTTAAATTTAACACGGTTATTCTAACATAAATTTTACTAAGATCTCTTTTAAATCATATTTTTTCATATTTCGCTACAAAAGTTGTCTATTTGTTTGCTATAATTATATTCTTATCTATGACCAAATGTTCAAAAACTTAAAAAAAGGATAAATAATGGAATCATTATATTCAATAGCAGGGATTTTTTTCATTATCTCTGCAGTAGTAATCATTCACTATACTATTGGTTTTCAAGGGATTTTACCTGTTATCATTGTAGATTCGCAAAAAGCACTGGTTATTGATAACCGTTTAGGAAAAGATAGAGTTATTACAGAAGGACTAAATCATTATATTCCTTTTGGAATTGAAGTAGTCGTTGGTGAAATTAGCTTAAAGGAACAATCAAGTAATCCACCTCCTCAAGAAATTATTTCAAAGGACAATATTAACTTGGTTGTAGATATGATTGCCTCTTTTAAAATAGTCGATCCCATTAAAGCAATTATGGATATAGAAGATTATAAAGCTGCCGTAGAGAGCTTGGTTATGAGTAGTACCCTTAATAAATTAGGTCAAATGAACTTTAGTGATATTCAAAAACAACAAGATCAAGTTTCTAATGAGATACGTAACCATATGAAAGAGGATTGTGAGCGTTGGGGGATTCAAATAGTTTTGGTTAAATTTGAAAGTATAACTCCTCCTGCATCCATTAAAGCATCAATGGAAAAAGAGATTGTTGCAGAAAAAGAAAAAAGAGCTGCCATTCTTAAAGCCCAAGGAGATCATACTGTTCATGAACTTCATGCTGATGGAGAACGTGTTCTAATTGAAAAACGTGCTGAAGCAACCTATAAAGTCATAAAAAATTTAAAAGACTTAATGCCTAATATATCAGATGAAAAGATAATGCAATTCTTAACATCAACATCATATATTGACTCCATGAAAGAATTATCATCTTCTAGCAATTCAAAATTTGTTTTATATCCTGCCGACATACAACAACCTATGGAAAAAATTATGAATGCTGAATATATGTCACGTATTACTAACAATACAAAAGAAAATTAAAAAAAAGGAGAAGATTTGTTTTTTATTACAGGAATGTCTACATTTACATGGGTTTTACTTGCATATGTAGGGTTACATTTAGGACATGATTATGTAGGTGCATTAAAGAGTATTGATCTAAACTCAATCGTGCTAACTCACCATATCAGTCAAGATCGAGCATTTGTTTTAAGAGTGAAAGAGGTATTTTTGATTGTTGGTTCACTAGCACTCTTCGTAGAAATTGCAAAAGCTGCAACAGCCAGTAAATTTGGGGCATCAGAAACCCTATTAAGCTTTGTGGTTGCTATTGTATTTGTTGTTATGTTTTTCATGGTTTCATGGGCACAAAATGCAACTTTCCTTATTTTAGCAATGATGTCACTTATTGATGCAACAGGTGGATTTATTATTGAACTTAATGCAGCACGAAAAGATATTGGAATTGCCGGTGGTATTCTCTAAGTGATGCTACTTCCTTCTAATAGTGAGTATATCATCGTAGGTGATCTGCATGGTTGTATTGATGAATTCAAAATGCTCTTAAGTAAACAGGGGTTTTTTATCAACTCAAAAGGCTACATAGAATCCAATGATCACAATAAACATAAATCCATTATTTTATTAGGTGATTTTATTGACAAAGCCAGTGAAGAAAAACTAACCCAAACCATTGAATTTATCCATCAAAACTTTTGCCATCTTAATCAAGATCAAAAACGTTTCTATCTTATAAGAGGTAATCATGAAGAGATGGTATATCGATACATCACCAATGATCCAACTCTAGAAACAACACCTAAACGATTGGATCAGAAGGAAAAATACTACAATACAGTAGCACTTTTAGAAAAAAATAGCCGTTTAAAAAAACTCTTTTTAGAACTCTATGATGAATGTTTCATTTGGTTAAAATATGCCTACAATGAACATTTCTCAGCCACATTAACCCATGCTCCCTGCCCTGAAAAATTTTTGACACAAGATACAGATGAAGCTTCATCAAAAATGGTTAAATGTATTTCTCGCAGTAAACATAAAGGTATCAAACTCGATGATTTAATCCCTTATGCTCATCAAGAAGCCAAAGACAATCAACATTATCATATTTTTGGGCACCTTTCTCAACCCGATATTAGGCAATATAAAAATAAAATTTGTATTGATACCTCTGCTATTTACGGTGACCATTTAAGCTGTGCCATTATTGCCGAAGAGAGCTTACGTTTTGACTCTGTCCCCTTTCAAAATAAACAAGAATCAGGAACACAAACCTATAACCTTCTCTTTGATTTTTAGTATTAATTTCTTTGTAACATTTTCATGGTAAAATGTTTTCCTTTAAATTATAATTACTTACTATATTAGATTAGTAAATCAATAGGAACTCCCAATGAGACACTTTTTAAGCCTAAAAGATTTCACCAAAAAAGAACTTTTAGAGATGATTACCTTAGCTCAAAAGATTAAAGCACAGACAAAAAATAAAAAGTTTGTACCTTACATGGAACACCAAACACTGGGTATGATTTTTGAAAAAAGCTCAACCCGAACACGTGTTAGTTTTGAAACAGGTATTTATCAGCTTGGAGGTGTTGGCTTGTTCTTATCATCTAACGATATTCAATTGGGTCGTGGTGAACCAATGAAAGATACAGCCCGTGTTATCTCTCGTATGGTTGATATGGTCATGATTCGTACCTTTGAACACAGTAAACTTGAAGAGTTTGCAGCCCACTCAATTGTACCTGTTATTAATGGTCTTACCGACTCTTATCACCCTGTTCAATTGATAACCGATTATATGACCATAATTGAATGTGGTATTATAGAACCTATTGTAGCTTTTGTCGGTGATGGTAACAACAACATGACCCACTCTTGGCTCATGTTGGCTGCGAAACTCGGTTTTGAGCTTAGAGTAGCCACACCAAAAGGATATGAACCTGACCCGATCATTGTTCAAGAGGCGTTAGAAATTGCCAAAGAGAGTGGCGCAACAATCACCTTTGGCTCTGACCCAAAAGTAGCTGTAGAAAATGCCAATGTGGTTACCACCGATACGTGGGTCTCTATGGGTCAAGAGAATGAAAAAGAGATACGCATCAAAGCCTTTAATGGCTACATGGTAGATGCCAGTTTGATGTCATTGGCTCAAGAAAACGCCATTTTTTTACACTGTTTACCAGCGTACCGTGACTATGAGGTAAGTGAAGCAATATTTGAAAAACATGCTGATGAGATTTTCTTAGAAGCTGAAAATAGACTGCATGCCCAAAAGGGAATTATGGTTTGGCTTGACCAACACAGAGACAATGTTAATGAAAAAGGAACAATGAATAATGAATAATGGTATTGATTTTGAAAAGTTTAGCAAATACTCTAAACCAGGACCACGATATACTTCCTACCCTACGGCTTTAGAGTTTAATAGTGATTTTAAATACGATACCTACATCGATTTTTTAGAAAATTCTACTGAAAAGCTCTCGCTTTATATCCACTTACCATTTTGTCGGTCAGCATGTTACTTTTGTGGGTGTAATGTGGTTTTTACCTCTAAAGAGGAGAAGCTAAGCCGTTATGTAGCGTACCTAAAAAAAGAGATTGACCTTTTAGCCCAACACATCGACACCACACGTGAAGTGATTCAGTTTCACTTTGGTGGGGGAACACCCACTTTTTACAAAGCATTTGAACTCGATGAGATTGTCACCTACATTAAATCAAAATTTCCCAACTGGAGCAGTGATGCTGAGATATCGTGTGAAATTGATCCACGATTTTTTAATGAAGAGCATATGAAAGTCTTTCGACAACACGGTTTTAATCGTATCAGCTTTGGGGTACAAGATTTAGATGATAAAGTGCAAAAAGAGATTCACCGTATTCAACCTTTGACTTTGACTAAAAATGCCGTTGAGTTGGCTCGTAAATATGGCATCACCTCAATTAATACGGACTTTATTTATGGTCTACCCTACCAAACCCTAGAGAGCTTTCAAAAGACCTTAGAGCTTTCTACTGAATTGAACCCCGATAGAGTCGCCGTATTTAACTACGCCCATGTACCTTGGCTTATGAAGACCATGCGTAAATTTGACGAAACCACCCTACCAACCCCCGATGTAAAACTACAAATTTTTCAATACACCATTGACTTTTTTGAAAAACATGGCTATAAAATGGTCGGTATGGATCACTTTGCCAAACCGGAAGATGAACTTTTTGGAGCGATTGAAAAAGGTGAACTCCATAGGAACTTTCAAGGGTATACCACAAGGGGTGGTGCAAATTTGGTAGGCATTGGTCTAACCAGCATCGGTGAAGGAGAGCGTTATTATGCTCAAAACACCAAAGAGATGCACCAATATGAAGAAGCGTTAGATGCAGGAAAACTCCCTTTTGAACGGGGTGTGGTACTGAGTGACGATGATTTTTTACGAAAAGCTGTTATTATGGAGCTGATGGCAAACTTTTCAATCGATATGAAACGGGTTGAACAAGAGCATCATATTGATTTTAAAAACTATTTTGCAGATGCCCTTGAAGCGTTGCAAGAGTTTGTTGATGCTGATTTGGTCACCATCACCGATGATAAAATATCGGTCAGCCAAACAGGAACCCTACTCATACGAAACATCGCCATGCCGTTTGATGCTTACATGAAAAAATATGCTCAAAGTAAAAAAGCATTTTCCAAAACAGTATAACCGTAGGTCGGGCTGCCCTCTGCCCGACACTAACATGCATAAAATAAATATTATAAAGAAACAAAATGAACAAAACTCCAAACGACATTTTTAATTTTCAAGCAACCTCTGATGAGTGTGTCAAATGTGGAAAATGTATCCCCGTTTGTACCATTCACCAAGTCAATGCCGATGAAGTTACCTCTCCACGTGGATTTATTGAACTGCTTGGACAATACAAACAGGGAAATCTAGAACTCGATAAAAATGCCAAAAATATTTTTGAGAGCTGTTTTTTATGTACCAATTGTGTAGACGTTTGTCCTAATTCATTGGCAACCGATATGGTGATTGAAGAGGTACGTGCTGATATCGCTGATAAATTTGGAATTGCATGGTTTAAACGCATCGCATTTTATCTTTTAGAACATCGTAAAGTGATGGATATGGTCATGAAGTTTGGCTTTATGTTCAAGACCTGTGCCTTAGCCCAAGATGATAAAGGTCGAGGACTCCGAGCAAGATTCTCACTGCCCATGGTCAAAAAAGGACGATTACTCCCCTCTATGTCTAAAGTGAGTTTTTTAAACGCTTACCCCCAAGAGATACCTGCACCCATTCAAGAGCAAAAGAACATACGTGTTGCCCTCTTTATCGGTTGTTTAGCCAACTACAACTATGTAGGTATCGGGGACAGCTTGGTTGATATTTTAAAAGAGTTAAACATCGACATCTTCATACCAAAAGATCAAAAATGTTGTGGAGCTCCTGCCTACTTTACAGGGGCTGTGGATTCTGTAGAGCGTATGACCAAAGCGAATATTGAATACTTTGAAAGTTTTATGGATGAGTGTGATGCCATGCTGATTCCGGAAGCAACCTGTTCGGCGATGATGAAACATGATTGGCAAGTCTTTTTCAAAAATCATGATATGCCTGATTGGGAAGCTCGTGCAAAAAAAGTAGGTGAAAAAATGCACATGGCGACTGCATGGCTCGATGATAATACAGAACTGCAAAACCTTTTAAAAGAGAAAGGTCAATTTACGACAGCTGTTACCTACCACGACCCATGTCATGCTCGAAAAGTACAAGGTATCTATGAACAGCCACGGAACCTTTTAAAACCAAACTATCCTCTAGTAGAGATGAGTGATCCGAACCGTTGTTGTGGTTTTGGTGGTGTAACCATGCAAACCGAAAAATTTCATTTTGCACAAGCAGCAGGAAAACCAAAAGCAGCAATGATTAAAGAGACCAAAGCACATTATGTATCGGCTGAGTGTTCTGCTTGTCGTGTTCAGCTAAGTGAAGCGATGAACCATGCAGAGGTAGAAACCATTTTTAAAAATCCGTTGGAGTTGATAGCTGAAGCGTTAAAAGTAGAAAAAAAATCGTAGGTTGATTACCAGCCTCGATTTTTATAATAGGTTTTCATTTCAGGTGAGACAGCAATTTCATTCACCGTATTCCAAACATGTGAAGGCATATTGTCATCAAAAATTTTATTAATTATTTTTGTATATTTTTTCTTTCTATTTAAAAAAGCACGTTTATCCTTGCCTGTTAATCCACCCGTTGAGAATTTTACCATACTCATAGGATTAATGGCTCGTCCATTTTTATACAATCCAAAATGTAAATGAGATCCCGTACTTCGACCTGTAGTTCCAACGTAACCTATTACTTGTCCCTGCGTTACACGTTGACCGGTTTTCGATTTTAATCGACTTTGATGAGCATAAAGGGTTACATAACCATCTTTATGTTGAATCTTAATCACCTTCCCATAGCCTCCTTGCCAACCGGAAAAGATCACTTTTCCATCTGCTGCAGCTAAAATCGGTGTTCCTCTTCTCGCACCAAAATCGGTACCCAAATGTGCTTTCCAACGTTTTAAAACGGGGTGAAAACGTCTATTCGTAAAATGTGACGTAATTCTTACATGATTCAAAGGTTTTTTCATGTACTTTTGTACCAGAACTTTTCCCTCTTCATTATAGTATTTGCCATCTGTATGTTTAAAGACATAATGTTTCTTTTTACGAGACTCCAACATGGCTACTTTAATATTTGGAACACCAATAGGTTGTCCTAAATGCATCTTTTGGGTATAGACAATGGCTACTTTATCCTTTTTTTGAATACCACGAAAATTAACACTGTGTTTTAACAGACGTGTAAACTCGGTTGCAAGACCTCTATTTTTCACCTTATTAATAATGTCAGCGTGTGGACTCTTTTCAACAGAGAGAAGAGAGACATAGGTGTTTTTTTGGTAAGCAACGGGTATAACTTCAATTTTATACGCTTTAGGTGTTTTAAAAAGATGAAGTTGTAACTCTTCTCCAACGGGAATAAGTGCTTGTAAAAGAACCCCATTACTGGCTATTAGCTCATAGTAACGTTTGGTATTTTCTACATCAGAGACTAAAAGAGCATCCTCTCCGTCTAGACTTTCTAAAACCTCTTCAGGTACCTGATATTTTTTAAGATACTGCTCAAAACTAAGCCCTTTTTCCCATACAGAATGTTTCACTTTTGCAGCGAATGTGAAGGTAGAAAGCACCAATAAAAGTAGCCCAACCCTCAATAAACTTATCTTTGACAAGCATACTCCTACGTTTAAATTGTGACGATTATAACTTATGCTAGCTAAAAGCTCAAAGCAACTGTAAGCATATTTAAGTAGAATTCGCACATGAAACATCTACGAGGCTACAAACGGGGTTACTTTTCACTGGCTACCATAGCCATGTATTCTACCCTTTTTAAACTGTGTACCATTGACAGTAATCACCAGTATCATAAGCACGCTTTTGCATATCAAGAGTACAAAACTTCCCCTCCCTATCTGCACGCTTACTATTTACTATAAACCTATAATTTTGGTGCAATAAATTGCACCCTACGACCATGCATATCAAGGAAAAAAATGAACACAACAATAAAACTCAGTCTATTCACCACACTGTTACTAAACACGAACCTCATCGCTGATGAAAAATTAGAAGACATTAGCGTTAGCTCTGCCACCAAAACAACACAAAAGATTCAAGATGTCACCTCCAATATCGATGTCATTACAGCTCAAGAGATTGAAGAGCGACACTACACAACCGTAACCGAAGCACTTAATAGCTTGGCAGGGATTAGTTTTACCTCTAATGGGGGACTAGGACAAACTACTTCTCTGAGATTAAGAGGTATGGACTCAAAACATACACTCATTTTAGTGGATGGTGTACGATACCAAGACCCCTCTAATACTACAGGAGCTTTAATTGAACATTTAATGATTACTGATATTGAAAAGATTGAAGTAATTAAAGGTGCTCAAAGTGGTATATGGGGTGCCGATGCAACTGCCGGGGTTGTTAACATTATTACCAAACAGGCCAAAGAGGGCATTAACTTTTATGCATCACAAGAGTATGGTAGTTTTAATACTTCTCATTTAAAAAGTGCTCTCTCATATCAAAACAAAAATTTTTATATTAAAACCAACTATACTCAACTGAACAGTAGTGGATTTACAACCAAAGTACCAAAAGGTGAAGCGTTAAATCAATTTGAAGATGATGGATATACCAATAAAACAGCTTCTATTCAAGCAGGTATTCATCTATTTGAAAATGGAAAACTTGACGTTGGACATACCAGTATAGATGGTTTAGCTCAATATGATACCTCAAGCCCCAATGATGAAAATATGAAAAGCGACATCAACACAAAGCTTTCCCATATTAACTATGTACATCAAATCAACAATCATCGTATAGCACTAAAACATGAAATTTCTGATTTTACTAGAGAAGAGATTGGTACCGTAGGAAGCCCATGGGGTGAAAATGTAAAAAACTTTAACGGTAAAATTACCAACAGTGAATTAACCGACACCGTTCAATACTTAGAAAATGACTTTTTAATGGTTGGAGCTGGTCATCAAACCACTACGGTTGATTATGTCAATACGGCAACAGCAACCAATAAAGATAAATACAGCAATAAAGGAATATTTGTAACCAACAGTAACAAGTTAGCAACCAATACCATAGTGACAGAATCTCTTCGATATGATAAATATGACCACTTTGACAATAAAACAACAGGGAAAATAGGTATCAAACACCCTACAAATTTTGGATTGGTCATCGGTGCAAACTATGGTACAGCTTACAATACCCCCTCTATTATTGAGATACTAAACCCTTGGGGAGCATCAAACCTTAATTTACAGCCCGAAGAGATTAAATCTTATGATGTTAACCTTGGATATAAAAATTTAACCCTAAGCTATTTCAATCAAGAGATTGATAACCTTATTGCTTGGGATAATGGAGGCTATGACAACATTGAAGGTACCTCAAAAATCAAAGGGTATGAAATTGCATACAATACAACACTTTTTGATGAAGTAGTGCTTGGAGCCAACTATACCAATCTTGATGCCAAAGATAAAAATGGTCAAGACTTAAAACGAAGACCAAAAGAGAGCATTAAAGTGGCGATTGATTATTATGGAATTGAAAATCTACATCTGGGTATCAATGGCGAATACATTGGAAAAAGAGACGACCTAAGATTTAACCCTGACTACAGTACCACTGATATTAACACAGGCAACTACACCATCGCCAACTTCACGGCCAACTATGAAGTAGACAAACACATGAGCCTTTATGGAAAAGTCGACAACATTACAGATAAATATTACCAAACCGTTGAAGGCTATGTCACCAGTCCAAGAGCCGTTTATGCCGGAATGAAATTAACCTACTAAGATGAAAACAATAATTCTCATACTTTTGACCGTTCAGACCCTTTGGGGTACTGAACGCATCATAGCCCTAAGCCCAGCCATCAATGAAATTCTCTTTGCCTTGGATTCTGGAGATAAAATCGTTGCCAACACCGACTACTGTTTATACCCGGAGGCATCAAAAAACATTCCCAAGGTGGGTGGCTATTTTAGCCCCAGTTTAGAAAAAATTATTGCCCTAAAACCAACACTGGTCATTATGCAACAGAACAACCAACAGCTAAGCCAGAAACTGCAACGCTTAGGCATAAAAACCAAAGTAATAAAAATCGATAAGCTCTCCAATATCAAAGAGGCTATTTTAGAGATAGGTGCTGTAGTCAACCAAAAGCAGAAGGCTCGAAAAATTGTTGATACTATTGACAACGCCTTAGAAAAACTAAAGGGTATTGTAAGCAACAAAAAAATCCTCATCGTCTTTGGACGCAATACCGACCTAAGTAAAAACATCTTTGTAGCAGGTCAAAACCTCTACTACGATGAAATCATTAATATCAGTGGCAACACCAACGCCCTACAATCCACCCGAAAAGGTCAACCCGTACTCAACATGGAAAACATCATCGCCTGTAACCCAGATATTGTTCTGCTCTTAGCCCGAGACCAAGGTGACAATATAACAGATGAAGCCCTCATAAAACCATGGCTAGAACTCCCCATTTCAGCCACTAAAACCAAAGCCATCTACATCAACCCCCACAACTACGCAGGACTTCCTAGTGATAGGTTGGTTTTGTTTTTGAAAGATTTTCGTGGAGTGTTGGAAGCGTATAAAGAAAAAGCCGTCAATCCATAAAAATATTCTTTATGCTGGATAAGAAAATTTTGATATAATCAAAAACAATAAAACAAAAAAGGAGAAACACCATGATAACCATACAAGTAGAAGACCCCTCTATAGAACAATACATCAAAGAGGTTGGAATAGAGCATACAAAAAAGATGATTCTCTCTTTTTTGGAAAAAAATTTAAAATTAAATCAATTACCATCAAATCAAATATGCAAAGATAATTCTGAAAAAGCAAAAGAGTTTGGAATTCATCCTGAGCTTCATAAAAAAATACTGGCTTCAAATCCGACACACAGTAAGAGAGCTAAAGAGATGACTCTTTTTAGGGATGAGATAGCTAAAAGACTGAAGAAACATTATAATAATAAGTCAATTAATGAAATTAGAGATGAGTATTTTATCTCTAAAGGTTATTTATGAGTTTTAGGGTCTATATCGATACCAATGTTTTCTTAGATAGCTACCTCAAAAGAGATAATGGTTTTGCAAATAGAGTCTTTTCATTTCTAGAAAACAGGGAGATAGAAATATATTTAAATGATATTTCAATCATTAATATTGCATACATACTCAAAAAAGAATTTTCAAATGATGAGATAAAAGAGAAGATTGACTTTATGACCAAGCAATATAATGTTATTTGTGCAAGTAGTACAATTATTGAAGATGCCAACAACTCAGATTTTAAAGACTTTGAAGATGGAGTACAATATTTTTGTGCGAAGAAAATCAAAGCTGATTTAATTATTAGTCGTAACAAAAAAGATTTTGAAACCTCTGATATTGATGTACTGAAACCCAATGAATTTACTGTACTTTATATTGATGAATAACCCGTAGGGTGGCGTTTCCAACCCACCGTTAAATCAAATTGGCATACTATTTAGCTGTTGCCGAAAGGCTTGATATCTCTTCTGAATCATACAAATTACAAACAACTTATCATTTTTTATAAAAACCTAACGATAAAGAGATAAAATATAAAACTAATTTATAAAAACAAAACTTTATCATATTTGCTAAAGTTAGAAAAAAGGAAATAAAAACTTAAGATGAATGTTAATATAAATGAAAATGAAATAAAAAGAATTGAGAAATATCTTGAAAATCCTATAAATACAGGTTTATGGGAAAGTACTTTTCAGATTAAATCTAATCTAGAGAATCAAGAATCTCTTGTAAAATATTATGTTGAGAAGCATAATGTAACAAAAAAACATACCTATAATAACTTTCAAGAAAGGGAATATTACAGTAAGCCTTATCAAGTTTTAAATGATATAGTCGGAACTTCTCGAGATTTTGCACAAGACGCCATCCTGCTTCAAAAGTTTAAGCAAGAAGTATCAAAAATTAGGGAAAACTTAAGGATAGAAAATGGTTTTTTTATATCTAGTAAAGGAATCTTTTTTATTAAAAAATTTCCAAACTATTCAATAGACAGAACTTTTACAGTTTTATCTCTAAATGAAGAAGTAATTACTTTTTTAGAAAAAACTTTTAATGATATAGGTTATGCATCTTTACAGCAAAGAATAAAAATACGTTCAGAAGAAGATATATATTATCCATACTTTTTTTATACAAATTTTTATATTTATAATCTATTAGATAACAGAAGCTATATATTTTTAAATCAAAAAGAAGAGAATTACTTTCGAGAATCTATAAAGTTACACTTTCACTTACTTGAAGAATTAAATCAACCTAGTGACCCTTTAAATCCAAACTATAAAGTTCATTCTTACGAAAGTTGTATGATACAAATTGGTCATGCAGTTGAAGTCAAGCTCCGTGAAGTTTATACTTATTTATTTCATAAAGAAACTACTAATATACAATCATTAGGTGGTCTCCTTAGTGAAATTGAAAAAGAAGTTAAAAGTATTCTAAGAAGCAATAATTCTTCTTTAGGAAACACTACTTCTAAAAAAGGATTTACTAAAATATTTGATTTATGCCGAGAATTATCACAAGAAACTCTTTCAGATAACGAAAAAAAAATTGTTTCAGCATTACGAATTATTGCTAAAGAAATAGAAAAAGGTGATAAATCTAATAAGCAAAATATTAATCAAAAAGAAAACTCTGTCTTATTTCCTAAAACAATTTATACCTCTATTGAACTATTAAAAAACTATAGAAACAAGGTTGCTCATCCAAATAAACCTTTAACACATTTAGAATCTACTAAGATGCTTTTTTCCTATATAACGGTGTCTCTATGGTGGCAAGAAATGTGTCAAAAAATAGATAATTGGGACATAAGTAGTGAAGAAATTGTCAAAAAATTTGTAGAATTTAAACAGTATGAAGACAAATAATATTCATTTTAAGACATTAAAATGCTAACCATAAAAAACCACAACAGTAACATCTTGACCGATATAAGCTTCCACCTAAAACAACATGAAAACCTTATCATACTGGGGTCAAATGGTGCAGGTAAATCAACGTTAGCCAAAGTGCTTTGTGGCATTACACCGTCCAATAATGTGACCATCAACGGAAAAAAAATCACCCAACTTAAAACCAAAGAACGCACCAAACTTATAAACTACATTCCTGCAAAACTGGAGATTTTTGATGAGTATCTTACCTTAGAGCAGTATCTTGATTTAAGCCGTTTGCATACGCTTTTAGCTTCTAAAAATATACTCAAACTTTTAGAGCTTGAACATCTAAAAACCAAACCCTGTCAACAACTAAGCTCCGGTGAACAACAGCTTACCATGTTGGCATCGGCTGTATTACACAATGCACGCATCACGATATTTGACGAACCTACAGCAAACCTAGACCCAAAAAAGAGTCGTGATGTTTACGCTCTATTAAAAAGTAAACTTTTTCAAAGTAAAATCATTATCACCCATGATTTAAATTTAGCCTACCGTTTGGGATACAAAATTTTGTATATTAAAGATGGGAAAATTAGCTTTTTTGACACTTCAGAGAGATTTTTTCACCCCTCTAATCTTGACCACTTTTTTGCCTCTTCCGTACAAAAAGTAGATGAATATATAATGGTGAACTTATGAAATATTTTATGCTTTTACTTTCATTTATCGCTATCACCCTCGCCCCTTTCTTCGGACAAATCCCCATAGAACTCTACAAACTAGACAATCCTACAACTGTAGACTACAAACTCTTTTGGGATATTCGTCTGCCTCGGGTGATTGTGGCGTTTTTTGCCGGTTCTATTTTGGCTCTTGGTGGATTGATTTTTCAGTCGCTTTTTAAAAACCCCATGGGAACACCCTACACGCTTGGGGTGGCGAGTGGTAGTACGCTTGGGGTGGCGTTTGCTGTGGTGTTTGGGTTTGGCTCTTTGCTTTCACTGTTTGGTTTTTTAGGGGCTTTACTAACGGTAGTGATTCTCTTTGCTCTGACTCTACGGCTTAAATCCTATCAGACCAATTCTCTTTTATTGGTGGGAATTGCCCTTGCCTTTTTTTACAATGCAGCATTGATGATACTCTTTTACCTGAGTGATGAGTCACAGAGTTTTGAGATTATCCGTTTTACCATGGGGTCGGTGGATGTGATAGGACTCAACAATACCATCCCTATTCTGTTGGCAAGTGTAGGACTACTTCTGCTCTCTTGGTGGTACCAAAAGGAGTTAAAACTGCTACTTACCTCCAATGACTATGCTTACTTAAAAGGGGTAGAGGTCAAACGCGTCAATACGGTTCTACTCGTTGCTGTCTCTGTTGCAGTGGGGGTTTGTGTAAGTATCACAGGACCCATTGGATTTGTGGGGTTAATTATTCCTCATATCGTAAAAACCATCTATAAAAAATCTGCTGAACAACTGATGTTGCCTATCTTTTTTTATGGAGGAGTCTTTTTAGTGTTAAGTGATCTGATTGCTCGTAACTTAGGGAGTAATTCCGATATTCCTATTGGAATCATTACAGCCTTTTTGGGTGGGCCTTTTTTTGTCTATTTGATTATGAGGAAGCGAAATTAATTGGTATAATTCCTTATTCAAATATCAAAAGAGAAAAACATGATACAACCCATCATCGGAAAGATAGATTTTATAGAGTCACTTAGAGGTAAAAAAGCCACCTTTATGTTGGCACTTAGCAACAGCAAAACAGCAAACATCACAGGTATTACCCAAGCTGGAATTCCTGGAATGATTCACCTAACCCCTACTCTGGATAGCGAATTTGTCTGTACAGGTGAGGTACGAAGTTTGGACAACATCGCCGAAACACCAAAAGGTGTACCTACTCCTGCTTTGATTACCCGAGCTGTTCAGCTTTTAGCCCCTTATGGTCGGGTAGAACTTTTAGATTTAGGGTTAGAGGTCAAACCCAAAATAGACTACTTTAAACTACATACTTTTGACATTGAACCCAGCCAAAGTATTGCCAAAGGTGCTGCTATTGATGCACAAGAGGTTTTTCAAAAAGGGGTTGAGTTTGGTCAAAGCTATCACTGTCAAGATGAATACCTTATTTTAGGTGAATCGGTTCCGAGTGGTACCACCACAGCCATGGCAACAGCCATTGGACTACGCCATAAAGTTAAAGCGTGTTTCTCTAGTTCCTTCAAAGAAGTTCCTAATGACATTCGTGAAAACACTCTAAAACTAGCCCTCTCACACATTGCACCCAAAGATGATATTTTTGCTATTTTAGGCAAAGTAGCCGACAACATGCTCATCTTTAATGCCGGATTTATCTTGGGACTCAACAACCAAACCAAAATTGTACTGGCAGGGGGAACCCAAATGGCATCTGTTCTACTGATAGTCAATAAAATACTCAAACTCATGGGTGGAACCATGGAGACCTCTAACTTGGCTCTTTGTACCACCAAATGGGTTGCAGAAGATGAAAAGAGTGACATTAAAACCCTACTTGAACTGCTTCATTTTCCTATCAACGCTTACTATACTGATTTTGACTTTTCATTAAGTAGTCACCCTGCCCTGAAACTTTATGATCAAGGTGAAGCCAAAGAGGGTGTTGGAGCCGGTGGGGCTTTGATGTATGGCTTTTTAAATGGTATTTCTAAAGAAAGCATTACCAAACAAGTTGAGTTTTTTTTAGCATAGATGAAAATTCTCTATTACGGAGGTCAAAAATCAGGTAAGAGCCTCTTGGCTGAACAAAAAACCCTCCAAATTTCACCCGATACAAAACCCTGCTATATCGCCACCTATATCAATAACTATGGTGACAGTGAAATGCAAGAGCGTGTTAGCAGACATCAAGCTCAACGGCAAAAGAAGTTTATCACTATTGAAGAGCCATTTAATTTGACAAAGGTTATAGAAGCAGAGCAAACTTATTTAGTTGATTGTATCTCAATGTGGATACTCAATACGTTAGATATAGAAATCGAAGAGCTTTTTGAACAACTCGATACGCTTTTTAGTAAAAATGCCAATATTGTCTTTGTGCTGAATGATGTACATTCCGGAGTGATTCCTATGGATGAAGAGAGTCGTCAATTTGTGGATAGATCGGGAATTATTGGACAGAAACTGGCTTTACGCTGTGATGAAGTCTATGAAGTAAAATTGGGAATCGCAAGGAGATTAAAATGAGTTTAGGTATAGGTTTTATCCTAAAAAAAGTGATTTCATTTCTACTCATGCCTCTAACCATTGGTATGGTTCTAGCACTGCTTGGACTGTGGTTTTTACACAAAGAAAAGATCAAAAAAGCAAAACATTTTTTACTTATGAGTTTTATATGGATTGCCTTGGTCACCTACGCACCCGTAGCCAATCTACTTTTAGCACCTCTTGAAAATCAATACGCTAAACTGGAAAAAATACCCAATAATATTGGGTCATGCATCTCAAAGTAGTTGACGATTATAACGATTAATGACAAGGTTCACAGAATATTCAAGCCTCTCCCAAGACTTAGAAAACTTAATAGTTTTTCGTTGAAGCCTAGCTAAAACCATTCTCATCCTAAGA
>JAHJJU010000090.1 GCA_018822805.1 bacterium | reverse complement strand
GTTAACGAATTTGAATGTTTGAATGTTTGAATGTTTTTTTTGATGGGGATATTTAAAAATAATAGACATTAATTCATGCCAACAAAGGGCAGAGACATGGCTCTGCCCCTACGGGTTCAATAGGTTGTAGAGATTTTTTAATCTATACGACCTGTAGGGGTCAAGCCATGTCTTGACCCTTTGCCTGAAATGCTAATAAATTTGAATGTTTGAAATGTTAAAAAATATGACAATTTGACATATTTTTAGTATTTAAAAAAAACAATATGTATAATATTTTTATGACAAATAATTCAAATAAAAACAACCGAAAATCAATACGATTAAAACATTATGATTATTATAAAAATGGTGCATATTTTATTACCATTTGTACACAAAATCGAGAACATCTTTTTGGAGAAATTATTGATAATGAGATGCTTTTAAACAATGCAGGGAAAATGATTCAAAAATGGTTACATAAATTAGATAATAATTTTGAAGGTATTTCTATAGATGGAATGGTAATCATGCCAAATCATGTTCATTTTGTTTTGTCAATTTTTATGCCAACAAAGGGCAGAGACATGGCTCTGCCCCTACATGGTTTGTCTGAGGTGTTGCAATGGTTTAAGACAATGACGACTAATGAATATATTCGTGGGGTGAAATCGAATATTTATCCAGCTTTTTATAAAAGAGTTTGGCAACGAAATTATTACGAACATATTATTCGAAATGAAAAATCATTGTCAGAAATTCAAGAATATATGAAAAATAATCCACAACAATGGGCAGATGATGTTTTATATACAAAATAATTTTTTAACCTATGCGACCTGTAGGGGTAGAGCCGTGTCTCTACCCTTTGCCCAATATACTAATGAATTTTAATGTTTAAAATTTATATTTTGTATTTTGAATTTTTGATGGGGATTTTATACACAACAAACATTAATTCATGCCAACAAAGGGCAGAGACATGGCTCTGCCCCTACATGCCCGATCTGTCAAGAAATATGAATATGCATATCTCTACGACAATAAAAAAGCTCCGGAGAATTTTTTAGAGCTGATGAGTTTTTTTGCTTCCCATGGGGTGCATTTTATGACGACTTTGTAGGCTGTTCTTTTTTTACTTTTTAGGTAACGTTTAACAATGGTCATGTTTTTGTATTTTTGTTGATTTTTGAATTTTTTAGCACTTTTTGGGTCAAAGAAGGAGGCGATTTGTACCAAGTTGTTTCTAGGAACGGTTTTACTCTTTTTCTTTTGAACGACTTTTGTTTTCTTTACCGAAGTTTTTTTGATGGAGGCAGCTTTGTAGGTAGCCGGTTTCTGAGTATGGTGTAGCACTTCTATTTTTACTTTTCCAATACCTTGTTTGGTAATTCCCAATTTTTTAGCAGCACCGTAAGAGAGGTCGATATTTCGTGATGAGTAGAATGGTCCTCGGTCATTGACCCGTACTTTAACCGATTTTTTGTTTTTTAGATTGGTGACTTTAAGTACGGTATTCATGGCGTAGGTTCGGTGTGCAGCAGTCATGCTGTACATGTTGTAGCGTTCACCGTTGGCTGTGAGTCTTCCGTGAAAAGGTTCGCCATACCAACTTGCTTTGCCTATTTTAATAAGACCTTTTTTGACGTATCGGGGGTAGTATTTGATTCCTCTGTCTTTGTAGGCTAAGATGTTGGCATCTTTAGCAGTGCTTCCTGTCATAAAAAGAGCGATCAGACCAAGTAGTAGAAGGCTCTTTTTTATCATATTATTTAATTTCATAAAATAATATCTCCCAAATTTTAATATGAATGATATTATATTATTTTAAACTGTTTTTAACGATAAAAAGTGTAAATAAATGTCACTTTTTTAAAAATGAGCACTTTTTGCTTTAACTGTTAGTCATATTGACTAAGGTTTATTTACAAAGTTAACTATAACTCTTGAAAAATTACCAAAAATATACTATAATCTCAAAAAAATTTAGACAAAAGGAACATGCACGATGGCAAAACATCAGTTTCAAACAGAGATAGGTCAACTCTTAAAATTAATGACCCATTCACTTTACTCAAACAAAGAGATTTTTATACGAGAGTTGGTTTCAAACTCAAGTGATGCGATAGATAAATTTAATTATATGCAATTGACCGATGAGCAGTTTAAAGAAGAGAACTGGGTCGGTAAAATCAACATTAATATAGATGAAGTAGACGGAACGTTAACCATTGCCGATAATGGTCTTGGAATGAACGAAGAAGATTTACTGAACAATCTTGGAACCATTGCCAAGTCGGGTACCAAGTCATTTGTAGAGAGCCTAACCGGTGATGCAAAAAAAGATTCTAACCTTATCGGTCAGTTTGGAGTCGGGTTCTACTCGGTCTTTATGGTTTCAACTAAGGTAGATGTGATTACTAAAAAAGCCGGTGAAGAACAAGCGTTTATGTTCAGCACCGATGGTACAGGTGAGTTTGAAATTAAGCCTGTGACCAAAGAGGAGCATGGAACCATTGTTTACATTAAACTCAACGATGATGAGAAAGAGTTTTTAAGTAAGTGGAGAGTTGAAGAGGTGGTTAAGAAGTACTCTAACCACATCGCTTACCCAATTATGATGCACTTTAGCGAAGAGGAGACCACCGGTGAAGGTGACGACAAAGTGACCAAAAAGGTTAAAAAGTCTGAACAAGCCAATGCTGCAACAGCACTTTGGACACTGTCAAAAACCGAGCTAAAAAAAGAGGACTATGTAGAGTTTTACAAGTCATTGGCACACGGTGATGATGAGCCCTTGACCTATTTACACAATAAAGTAGAGGGTGCTCAAGAGTTTACGACACTTTTTTACCTTCCAAAAAGAGCACCGATGGATCTCTACCGAGCAGATTATCAATCGGGTGTGAAATTGTATGTGAAAAGAGTCTTTATTACCGATGATGACAAAGAGTTGTTACCTACCTATTTACGCTTTGTAAAAGGAATTATTGATTCAGAAGATTTACCACTCAATGTCAGCCGTGAAATTCTTCAAGAGAACCGAATTTTGGCAAACATCAAACAAAACTCGACCAAAAAAATTCTTCAAGCAATTAAAAAACTTAAAGGTGATGATGCAGTAACGTTTACTGAACAATACAACAAGGTGATTAAAGAGGGAATTTTCCAAGATCATGTGAATAAAGAGTTGTTGCTTGAGATTGTACGTTACAAATCTTCAACCCAAGAAGGTAGGGTTTCTTTAGATGATTACATGAGTCGTGGTGATTCTGAGAAAAAAGAGATCTACTATATTGTGGGTGAAAATGAGAAAGTGCTTAGAAATTCACCATTACTTGAAGCGTATAAAAAAGCCAATATTGAAGTACTTATTTTAGATGATAAAGAGATTGATGAGATTGTAACACCGATGATTGGTGCCTTTAAAGAGTGGAATTTTAAAGACATTACGACCATGGATGCTCCTGATTCTAAAACAGAAAAAGAGAAAGAAGAGATAAGTAAAGAGTTTAAATCACTAACCGATAAAATTGCTGAAGTGCTTGGTGATGAAGTAAAAGAGGTTAAAACAACAACGAGACTGACTACAAGTCCCTCATGTGTGGTTAAAGATGCTAACGATCCTATGGCCGGTATGGCGTATATGTTTGCACAGATGGGTCAAGAGATGCCGGAGACGCCACTTATTTTAGAGGTCAATCCGGAGCATGAGATGATTAAAAAACTTGATAAGCTTGAAGATGATGAAACTTTCACAGATATGGCATGGATTTTATTGGATTCTGCTAAATTGTCCGAAGGTTTAGAGCCAAAAGATAAATCTGCTTTTGCCAATAGAGTAGCAAAAGTAGCAACAAAGGCACTTTAAGAGTATTTCTAAATAAAAACTTAATCTATTTTATTAGATTTTGTTTTTTAAGGTTTCGTTTCACTCTGTGAATAAAGTGTGAATATACTGTGAATAAAATCAAGAAGGAATATTAATGAATAAACATGTGAAAAAAATTTCAAATACGACCATGGTAGGTGGTATGAGTGCAGTAATTATCGCAACAATGACAGGTTGTGACGATGGCAGTGTGGCACAGCAACCGGTACAAGAGCCCGTACAACAACAAAGTATGGTAAAAGAGGGTGCTACGGTTACGATTGAAGAGAAGCCTGTAGGAACGTTTAAGATTATCGATGAGGTACCAAGTGTTAGTACGCGTGTTATCTTAAAAGATGAAAATGGAACAGAGAGAATTCTTTCTCAGGATGAAATCGATAAACTGGTAAAAGAGGAAGAGGCAAAAGTAGATGCCGGTACTTCAGCTTTAACACAAAGCCCGGATCAAGTACAAGAGGCAGGTGGATTGGGATTGGCCGGAACCCTTATGGCAAGTATGGCAGCCGGTATGGTCGGTGCAATGTTGATGAACAAACTGATGAACAATCAAAACTATCAGCAAAACAGACGAACCAGTTATCGTTCACCAAGTACCTACTCAAAGTCACAAAACAGTTTCAGTAAAGCCAAAGCTGCGAATACTGCTGCAAAATCATCCGGTAGTCAAAGACAGTCAGGTTTTGGAGCAAACAAAGCATCAAGTGCCAAATCTTCAAGTTTTGGTGGATAAGTAATGAAATTAACTCCTATAGAAGTTCCAAATAATGCTTTTTTAGAAAATATTGGTTTTTATTGGCATACAGATCCTGACGCGACTCCTTATGTAGCCGGTGAAATTGTTGAAATTTCTTCGGATGAAGCAGATGCTTATTATGAAGCAGTAAATGAACTTTATGAGATGTTTGCCGAGGCTGGAGAATATGTCATAGAAAATGAGCTTTTCCATGAGCTTGGTATTCCATTTAATTTGGTAGATGCGATTAAAATGAGTTGGGAAAATGATATTCATTGGCACCTTTATAGTCGTTTTGATCTTGCAGGTGGAATTGATGGACGACCTATTAAATTGATTGAGTTTAATGCCGATACACCAACGGCACTTTTTGAGACTTCTATTTTACAGTGGGCAATGCTCAAAGCAAATGGAATGGAAGGGTCACATCAGTTTAACAATGTTTATGATGCCATTAAAGATAACTTTAAACGCCTTATTATGATGGAAGATGATATCGAAGGGTTTGAAGAACATTATGAAGGTTGGAAGATACTTTTTTCTTCGGTTAAAGGCAATGAAGAGGAAGAGAGTACGGTAAAACTTCTCCAAACCATTGCCAATGAAGCAGGATTTGTAACCCAATTTGCTTATATGGAAGATGTTGAGTTCTCTGCCGGGGATGGTGTCTTTTATAATGATGAGAACTATGAGTACTGGTTCAAGCTTTTCCCTTGGGAAGATATTGCTATTGATGAGGGTGAGTTGGCGATGTTATTGACACAAATTATGCACAATCAGAAAGCAATTATTTTGAATCCTGCTTATACATTGATGTTCCAATCAAAAGCATTTATGAAGATTTTATGGGATCTATACCCCAATCATCCATTATTGTTAGAAACCGGTTTTGAACCTCTACAAGGTATTGCACAAGTAGAGAAAAAGATTTTTGGTCGTGAGGGTGCGAACACCATCATTGTTGATGAGAATGAAAACATCATCGAAGAGCGTGACGGTGAATATGCTGAGTTCCCATCGGTATTCCAAGAGTATGTAGAACTGCCTACCGATGCAAACGGTGAGTCGTACCAAGCAGGTGTCTTTTATGCTTATGAAGGGTGTGGACTGGGCTTTAGACGAGGTGGTTTGATTTTGGACAATTACTCTAAGTTTGTTGGGCATCGGGTGGTGAACTGATTTAAATCTATGTTATAATCTAAAAAAAGTAAGGTGTAAAAGATGGGTGCCATTAAAAAAGAGTATTTTCCAAATTATACTTATGAAGATTATAAACTATGGGAGGGTGATTGGGAGTTGATTTATGGAATTGCTTATGCCATGGCTCCTGCTCCTATGATTCAACATCAAGCGATTAGTAATAGAATAGCCAGATATTTAGATGAGGCTTTAGAAGAGTGTGAAACTTGTCAAGCACTTCTACCGATAGATTGGAAGATAGATGACTCTACTGTGGTTCAGCCTGATAACCTTGTCATCTGTCATACTCCACAGCATGAAGCCTATATCAAAAAAGCCCCAAAAATTATTTTTGAAGTTCTATCCAAATCAACAGCTACCAAAGATTTAAACCTCAAATATGATTTGTATGAACAAGAGGGTGTGAATTATTATGTTATTGTTGACCCCAAAGAGAGTATTGCTAAAGTTTATAGACTCCATGAAGGAAGATACATCAAAGTATGTGATGCATTTGAAGACAAAGTAGTGTTTGAGTTAGAAGCGTGTGGTTCTTTTGAATTTGACTTTTCGAAAATTTGGTAGATGAAACTCAAATACCTCCATCATTACCCCGAAAAACTACAAAATCAAATCAGAGAGCTTATTAAAAAAGATAAGCTTTCTGACTATCTACTTGCAAAATACAAAATGAAACATGAGTTTCAAACCGACAAAACTCTTTATAACTACACACAAGTCTATAAAAACCAATTTCTTAAAAAACAGACCTTAGCTAAAGTGCTTTATGATGGAAAAATCAATGTTATTCATGATGCATTGGGTGTTCACACATTTATTTCACGGGTACAAGGTGGCAAACTCAAAACTAAAAATGAGATACGAATCGGTACGGTTTTTAAAAATATGCCGGAAGAATTTTTACGCATGATTGTGGTGCATGAATTGGCTCATTTTAAAGAGAAAGAGCACAACAAAGCGTTTTATAAATTTTGTTTACACATGGAACCTGCCTATCATCAGTTGGAATTTGATTTACGGGTTTATTTGATACATATGGATTTGCTGGGTAAATTGTATTAAAGAATTTATACTTCGTTAACTTTATTGATGTAAAATTCATTAAAATTAAAAATAAAAGAGAAAGCAATGAAACTTTACGCACCATGGGAAAAAGCTTTTAAACGTGTTGCAACTCCATTTGAACACTTTATTCATGCACAAACGACTACGGGTATCATTTTGATGGGTATGACCCTATTGGCACTGCTACTTGCCAACTCGCCATTGACAGAAAATTATGCACATTTTTTTCATACCAAAATAGATTTTAATGTCGGTTCTTGGGAACTCTCTCATACCCTTCATCACTGGATAAATGATGGTCTTATGGCTATTTTCTTCTTTATTATTGGATTGGAGATAAAAAGAGAAATATTGGTGGGAGAGCTTTCAAACATAAAAGTTGCTATGTTACCTATTTTGGCTGCCATTGGGGGAATGGTTTTTCCTGCATTAATTTATCTGGGTATCAATGCAGGTACCCAAGGAGCAGGTGGATGGGGAATTCCTATGGCTACGGATATTGCATTTGCTATTTCTGCTTTGGTACTTTTAGGAAAACGAGTCCCTACAGCATTGGTGACATTTTTAATTGCTCTTGCTATTGTAGATGACCTTGGGGCTGTTTTGGTAATTGCTCTTTTTTATACCGAACAGATACATATACTACCATTGGCTCTAGCAGGAGGGGCTTTTTTAGTGATGGTTGCGTTGAATCGTTTTGGTATTCATATGATTTTACCTTACTTTATCGTAGGTCTCTTTATGTGGTTTTTTATGCTTGAATCAGGCGTACATGCAACCATTGCAGGGGTTATTGCTGCCATGGCAATACCGTCAAAACCTAAAGAAGCTCCTGTTGATTTTACCCGAGATACTAGAAATTTATTGGATGAGTATGACAGCTATCCTGTGGCAACGGACCATATGATGCATGAGCAACAAAAAGCAATTCTTTTAAATATTACTGATAGGATTGATGCTGTTGGTACGCCTGCTGCACGATTGGAACATGATTTGCATCTTCCTGTTGCTTTAATCGTTATCCCTCTTTTTGCATTGGCAAATGCAGGGATTTCCATAAATTTTAGCTCTATTGGTACAACCATTATGGAACCTGTATCCATAGGAATTATTGCCGGTCTCATACTCGGAAAAGTTCTTGGAATTTTTGGTGTGGCATGGTTGGCAATTAAATTAAAGATTGCAATACTTCCGGAAGAGAGTAGCATGCAGCAAATCTTTGGTGTGGCATTTCTTGGAGGTATTGGTTTTACCATGTCCATTTTTGTAGCAGACTTGGCATTTGTACATAGCCCGGAGCTTATTTTTCAAGCAAAAGTGGGAATTTTAGTAGCATCACTTTTTGCAGGTCTTTTTGGGTATTTTTGGCTTAGGTTTGTGGCGAAATCTTACTAACTCAGGTTACTATGACTACAGCCATAGCAAACCCACCATCATGGGCAATAGAGAGTGAAGAGCTTTGAATATTATGAATGTTTTGAGCTTTTTGGCTCAGTTTAAAGTGAGGTGCTTTTTTTTCATCTTTATAGAGAATGATGTCATGAAAAGCAAGTTCTTTGCCGATACCACACCCTAACGCCTTGGCAATCGCCTCTTTGGCAGCCCAGTAACCGGCAATACTTTCTACTTTTAAAGAGAGTTGTTGCTCTTCTTCATTTAAAAATTTGTTTAAAAATTTATCACCAAATTTGTTTAATGATTGCTCTATTCTACTGACTACAGTAATGTCTGTTCCGATTTTCATAATGTTAGTTTACCCAACTTTTAGATAAAATAAATAAAAAAATTAAAAAGAATGGTATGGAAACTTTATTTGCATTTATTGGAACCCCCTTTGTTAATTTTATGAAAAAAATGGACAAGTTTGGTACGTTTATACTCTTTCAACTGCATCTTTTGCCTTTAATATTTAAGCGACCTTGGAGAATTAAACAGATTTTTGAGCAAATTGAAGTGGTCGGCATCGGTACCTTTGGGGTTATTTTTTTAACGGCTCTCTTTACAGGTTTGGTCGAAGCTGTGCAACTCTATCAAGGTTTTTCTAAATTTGGTGCTGAGGGGTTTATGGGGTACACCATTTTTATCTCTATTACCCGAGAATTGGCACCTATTTTTGCCGGACTTATGCTGATTTCCCAGTCCATATCTTCTATGGCTGCAGAACTCGGAACCATGAGGGTAACAGAGCAGATAGATGCCATAGAGACCTTGGCTGTGGATTCTAAAAAGTATTTGATTATTCCTCGAATTATTGCAACAACCATTGCTTTACCTCTTTTAGTATTGGCCTTTGATGCCATCTCTAATTTAAGTGCTTTTTTAATGGCATGGATGGTTTTAGATATGAATCCAACGGTCTATATGGATACGATTAAACAGTTACTGGATTTTTCAGATATCGGGACAGGCGTACTTAAAGGTTTGGTTTATGGTTACTTGGTAGGAAGTATCGGTGCTTATGTCGGTTATCATACTACAGGAGGAGCCAAAGGTGTTGGACTCTCCACCACTCGTGCTGTAGTATTGGCATCGGTTACGATTTTTATTGCTAACTTCTTTTTGTCGCAGACCTATTTGTTGTTGAAGTGGTAAAAAACATCAGAAGAGGCATTGGTCAGATTCCGAGAATATCTATCTAAATTCAGAACGTTCGTTTCCAAAGGTATATGAAAAGAGCATTCCTATACTGTTCCCTTGTGCTGTTTGTGTGGAATCATTTTTAAGTTCGTATTCGATAAAGGTTCCTTTTAATCCGATGGCAAGAGAATCGGTTGCCATGTATTGGATTTGGGCGACACCACCTACGGCATTTTCATAGTGGTCATTGACGTTGTCATTAAAGTAGAGACCATTTTCATAGCCGGAGAATCCACCTGAAAGAGTTGGATTAAGATGGTAGGTAACCCCTCCTCCAAATTTCCAACGCTGGGCTTTAAACATTGCCAGTGCTGTAAAAGGAATGAGATCCCATGTTACTTCTCCATTAGAAGCACTGTCTGAATCGAATTTGTACCCTATCAAAAACTGAAGCTCCATGTTTGAACTGGGATTACTTAGGGAAGCTCCAGCTTCAAAACTTAAGCCTTCTCCTGCACGAATTTCATTGATTTCACTGTCATAATAATAGTAGTCACTATTATGATAAACTGTCGCTAAGGTGGTTCCACCCCAATCATAACCCATTTGAAGCATGGGCTTTAAGCTGTCAGCAGCCGAAAGGAACGTTAACGTTAAGAGTGTTGCTAAAGAAATTTTTTTTATCATAAGTCATCCTTAATAGAAATATTTAATATTATAGCTTATTGATTGTGTTTTTATTGTGTTATTTTGTTTGATACCTACATCCACTCAACAACTTTTGAAACCTCATTGGCAATAAAACATTTTATGGATGTTTTTTCTAATGGTTTGTTGGGAATAACGGCTTTAGAAAACCCTTGGGTGGCTATCTCTTTGAGACGTTGTCCTAGTGCTGATACCTCTCGGATTTCACCTGTTAAACTTACCTCCCCTAAAAAGAGGGTTTCGGCACTCAGCTCACGGTTACGGTAGGAACTTAATATGGCTGCTATAATTGCCAAATCGACAGAGGGTTCAGTCACTTTAATACCTCCTGAAATATTGACAAAGACATCGTAGGTACCCAAAGGTAGATCGAGCTTTTTTTCAAGTAGGGCTAAGAGCATGTTGAGTCGGTTGTTGTCAAATCCTGTAGAGCTTCGTTTGGGATGACCATAGGCTTCTGAAACCAGTGCTTGAACCTCTATGATAATAGGACGACTCCCCTCCATCATCACGGTAAGTGCTGAACCTGAGGAGAGTTTCTCTTTGTTGAAAAAACGACCTGCCATGGTTTGGGCATCGAGCAGTCCATTTTTAGACATTTCAAAGATTCCCACTTCGTTGGTGCTTCCAAAACGGTTTTTAAATCCTCTAAGCAGTCTAAGTTCAGAGTTGGGATCGCCTTCAAAGTAGAGTACGGTGTCCACCATGTGTTCCAATACTCTAGGTCCTGCAATGGAGCCGTCTTTGGTAATGTGCCCAATGATAAAGATGGGAATATCCAAACTTTTTGCGATACGCATGAGTTCAAAGGTGATGGTACGCACTTGCGTTACTGATCCCGGTGCTGAAGGGGTTTCATCAGAATAGAGGGTTTGAATGGAGTCAATAATAATGAAACCGTAATTTTTATTTTTAATCTCGTGAAGAATGCTCTGAAGGTTGATTTCCGGTAGTAAAAAAAGCTCTTTTTCATTGGCATTAAGACGATCGGCACGCAGTTTAATTTGCCCTGCCGATTCTTCTCCTGAAACATAAAGAACAGGTATTTTCTTTTTTGCTAAGTTTCCGGCTATTTTTAAAAGAAGGGTAGATTTACCAATCCCGGGGCTTCCTCCAATGAGGGTTAATGACCCTGGTACAATGCCCCCTCCTAAAACCAAGTCCAACTCTTTACTCTCTGAGCTAAAACGTTCAATGTTCTCTTGCTTCACTTCGGTAATGGACATGGCTTTAGGAGAAATGGAAGAGGAAGAACTTTGTTTGCTCTCTTCTACAAATTTAATCTGTTCTGTTGAGAGCTCCATCATGGTATCCCACTGGTTACAACCGGTACATTTACCTAACCAACGTGCACTTTGAAAGCCACAGGCTTGACACTCAAATAGGGTTTTTTTCTTTGCCATCTTTTACTCCATTATATTAACCTGAGTACAATCATAGGATAAAAAAGGTGAAAAGTCTAAAAATATGTCAAATTGTAATGTTTTTAACACTCAGGTATGTTTTCACTGTCATTGGCGTGTTCATAAAAAAACTGATAGAGATCTGAAGACCAATTTTCCTTATAGATTTTTTCAATATTTGGACACTCTTTAAAAATAGTCTCTTTAAATTTTCCTGACTCTGCGATCTCTTCCCACTCTTCTTGTGCATAGTTTCCGGCAAATTTATAGGCTGTGGTCTCACACTCTTTTTTTAGATATTTAGAAAAAATATTTTTACCTTTGAGACTGTTTCCTTTGGTTAAGTTCAGTATTTTTTTTACTTCTGTTTCATTATTTTCTGTTTCATTTGTTTTTTCTTCAACGGAGATGTTACTTTCTATTTGATCTGTTGTTCCCACATTTGTATGGTTTTCATCTTCTTGTTTTTCTACAATACTCTTTTCAATTATGGAGGTTTTTACTGTAGGTATTTCTATTACAGCTGTTTTGGTTGCTGTTTTTTCTTCAATGTTCTTTTTTGGAACAACAATTTCTTCTTGAACAAGTGGTTTTGTAATTCTTTCTTCTTGCGTATTGATTCCCTGAATAATTGAATTGAGTTCAGCCTGTATAGGTTGAGTTGCTTCACTGGCTTGGGTAAGAATAGCTTCTGTATTATTTAAATCAGTAGCATAAACAGATATTGAGAATAGGGGCAATATTAGCAACGCTAGAAGTTTATTATACATGGTGTTTATCCTTTTTCTTAATTTATTTATTTATATTTTAAATAAAAAAAGTTTTTTATTGTGTAACGCATAAGCTAATGATATAATACCTTAAAAAAGAGAATAGATGCAAGAAAAGATAATTGATAACTTTATAAACATTACAAAAATAGCACATTGTAGTCAAAATGCAGAGGCTCTGTTTTCCTATTTGGTGGATTTTGGAAAGCAGAAAGGATACGAAGTACAGAGTGATGAGGCTAAAAATATACTCATTAGAAAAGGTAACCCAATATTGGCACTTCAGGCACACTATGACATGGTTTGTATGGGGAAAGCACCTCAAATAGAAACCCATGTTCAAGAGGGGTGGATGTATGCGAAAGATTCATCACTCGGGGCTGACAATGGTATGGCAATTGCCATGATGTTGACCTTGATGGAACAGGGAGAAGCGTTAGAGTTTCTTTTCACGGCTGATGAAGAGATAGGATTGATAGGAGCATCGAACATTGATTTAGAATTGTCCTCTTCTTATATGTTAAATCTTGATTTTGAAGAGGAGGGTATTGTCTGTATCGGTTGTGCCGGTGGGGCTGATTTGTTGGCTGAAAAATCTTTTGAAACCGTAGAGGCTTATGCCTATAACTATGAAGTTTCTGTTTCAGGTTTAGAGGGTGGTCACTCGGGGGTGGAGATTCATAAAAATATTCCCAATGCTATTAAAGTTTTAGCCGATTATTTGATCGATAAATCGGTACGTATCGCCTTTTGTCAAGGTGGGGAAAGAAGAAACTCTATTCCTACCGACATTGTCATGAAACTCTCTTCTGCTGAACCTTTAGAAAGTAATCATTGGGTTGAAGTGAAACGATTAGAAGAAGATTTAACCGTCTATAAGAGTGATGATTTTTTAAATCTGCTTATTGACTTTAAACATGGGGTTGATAGGTACAATAATGAGTTTAATCTTCCTGATACGAGTATCAACCTTGCGATTGTCCATTTTGAAAATGGAGTGGCTAAAATAGAGTGCAGTTCAAGAGCCATGAGTGATAAGGGTTTAGATGAGATTAATGCAAAGCATTTAAAGCTTTTTGAACACCATCATTTTAAAACGAACGTAGAGTACAAATACCCTTCATGGAAACCGGAAATAAACGCTTTTACCTCAACCGTGAACGATGCCATGAAAAAAGAGTTTTCAAAGAGTAAATATGAAGCGATACATGCCGGTTTAGAGTGTGGTGTTTTACTTGAACGTTACCCAGATATAAAATTTGCTTCTATCGGTCCTACCATTGTTTCCCCTCACTCAACCCATGAAAAAGTGAAATTGGATTCAGTTGGAAAAATATTTGAAGTGGTTGAAGAGGTGATTGATCAATTATCATAGTGATATAAAAGGTTAAAAAAGAGGAGTTAAAAAAATGCAAATAGATAATAGAATTAGAGATCAAGATTTAATCTTTTTTAGATTTTCACTTTTAAGTACGGTTTTATTGACAGCCTTTGGTATGGGGTCATTTATAGCAATACTTGGACTGTTTGATGTACTTCCTCTGAGTTTATTGTACACTATACTGTTGTATGGTTATAGTATGGTTAATCTTATAGCTTATTATTTATTACAAAAAAAACAGAAAAATTATTTTTTATCTGTTCATATTGCAACCTTTTCTTCTCTATTTCTTTTAACTGTCATGACGGTAACTGTTCAGCATGATGAGTTTCGATTGGTATGGTTTTTTTTAACATCATTTGCGAGTTTTATTTTGGGAGGCAAGCGTTATGGTCTTGTAATTACAACAATTATTATAGGCATTGTTTTGTATCTTTATAATACTTTAGAGATTAATTTGTCTTCATATGCTATTTTTACGTTTATTATTGCATTGTTTGTTTTTAATATTTTTTCATTTTATTTTTTAAAAAAAATAGAAAATGATTCTAAAATACTTGAAGACAGAGTGATTGAAGAAGTTCAAAAACAACAGTTACAAGAACAGATGCTTTTACGTCAGTATCGTATGGCACATATGGGTGAAATGATAGATGCGATTGCTCATCAATGGAGACAGCCACTGATGCAGACCAATATGATTTTGCTTAATATGGATGATTGTTTAGATGAAGATGATAGTAAAGAGTATATTCGAAAGAAAATTATAGAACTTACAGGTGTTACAGCACATATGTCTCAAACTATAGATGATTTTAGAAATTTGTTAAAAGATGGAAAATCTAAGACGCTATTTCAAATAGATGAGGTGATTTATGATACGTTAAAGCTTTTAAAAAAGAATTTAAAAGGTATTAATGTGACCTATATTAAAAATAATCGTCAACTGATAGGTTACAAAAATGAACTGATACAAGTACTTATTATTTTTCTTTCAAACAGTATTGAGGCACTTAAAAATATTGAAGAGAAAAATATTTACATTACAACAGAGTCAGATGAGACCATGTTACTTATAAATATAGAAGATAGTGGTTCAGGAATTAAAAACAGTGTTTTAGAAAAAATATTTGACCCTTACTTTACAACAAAAAAACAGTCAGGTGGTACAGGTTTGGGGCTTTATATTGCAAAAATAATTATTGAACAAAATATGCAAGGAAATCTGAGTGTTCAAAATAGTAAAGAGGGTGCTCGATTTACCATAACAATAAAGAAGGAATTATGAAAAAGATACTGAATCAGTATACCGTACTTTATGCAGAAGATGATGCTCACGTTCAAAGTTCTGTGGTTGAGTATTTAAGTCGTTATTTTAAAGAGGTTTATGTTGCGAATGATGGAAAAGAGGCATTGAGCTTCTATGGTAAAAAGAGTCCAGATGCTCTTATACTTGATATAGACATGCCATATATAGATGGTTTAAAGCTTGCTAAAATTATACGGGAGACAAACAGTATCGTCCCTATTGTTATGCTTACAGCGTTTACAGACACCGATAAACTGCTTAAAGCAACTGAACTGAATTTATGTAAGTACTTAGTAAAACCTGTAGACCCATTTGAATTTAAAGAGGTCATGCAAAAGTTAAGTCTACGCTTAGAAGCGAACGCTTCTATTTGTATCAATTTACAAGAGGGATATCGATGGAACAAAGAACTAAAAGAGCTTTCTCATCATGGAACCGTTATTTCTCTTTCTCAAAAAGAACAAATTTTACTGAATTTATTTGTCTCAAAAAGAGATGAGTGTGTAACTTTTACAGAGATTATGGCTTTGGTATGGGAAGAGAGTTTTGATGTAGAAATCTCCATACAGTCTGTAAAATTTCAAGTGACACTTCTTCGTAAAAAACTTCCTAAAAATAGTATTAAAAATGTTTATGGAAAAGGGTATATATTTTCATAGTTTTCTTTTTTATTATTTTTAATCTTGAATTTTAAGTCTTATAACACTTCATAACGCTCTTTTGTTATAGTTTGGTTAATTTATAAAACTAAATAAGGAGATAGAAATGAAAAAAGTGATTTTTAGTTTAATTATAGGTTCAATTCTGAGCATGGCAGAGAGTACAGGTTGGAGAAAAATTAGTAATTTCGGATGTCATTTAGTTGATAAAACCTGTTATGTAAATATTGAAGGTAGTGCTGTTGGTCCTGAGTCTTGTCATGGTTCCGTAAGATAAAAATAAAGGAGTTTAAAATGTTAGGTAAAAAAGTACTATTGACATTGTTATTTTTTTTTCCACTTCAGCTTATGTCTGTTGACACTGTAGAACGACCTCAAGGAGATGCAAAGTTTGTTCCCATAGCTGTTGGAGGTATAACGATTATAATTCCTGTACCCATAGAACTAGACTCACCCATAGGTCAAGCCAAACGGTTTGTTTCGGCTTATTTGGCAGAAAATGAGGCATTGATGCAACAAATTACTTCTAAACAAATGATAAATAAACTTAAAACTGTAGATGATGAAGTTAAAGACTACTTTGGAAAAATCACTTCTTACCATGAAATGCTTTACTTTCATGATTTAAAAGCACTGGTTATTGCCGTGAGTCAAGGAGAGGAGATTAAGTTTTATTTTTCTTGGAGTGGTAGTAGATGGATTTTGGATAGGGTGTTGTGATGAAAACAAGTGTTCAATTAATAAAGGATTAAAATGAGTTTAAAAAAAATGTTATTTATATTTTTCGTCTTATTGACATATCTTTTTGGAGATTCTTATAATACTTCAAAATATCAAAAAATTGAAGAATTAAAGACATGGTCAAAAACAGTAGATATCTATTTTGAAAATTATCAAGAAAAGCATCAATGCTCTGATAAAAATCACAAGAGTAGATTTTTACTGACCGATGTACAAAATAAGTCTCATCATCTTTCAAACTTATTGATGGCATTTGCATCTGGAAAAAAAGTCAAAGTTTATTACAAGTGTAATAGTAATGGGTATCCTGAAATTGCTGGAGTAAGAACAAAACATTAGTATCTATTTGGAGCAACAGATGAAAAAAATATTTAAACTAACACTAATAACATTGACAGCCACATTACTAACAGGCTGTTGTCTAATAGACCACACAAAGACCATAGAAAAGGTAGCCGAACCCATGCTAAAAGAGCTACAACAGTTCTATGAAGAGTATAAACGCTATCCAAATACAAAAGAGAGGGATGTCATGTTGGAGAGGTCAGGGTGTAAGATGAATGGGAATGTTTGTTTCTTTGAAAAGGAAGAGTTAAGAATTATACATTCTATTATAGATAGTAAAGGAGATTATTATATTAGAATTCGTATTTTCGAAGGGAATCCTGTTCCTAAAAACTCTTTAGCTAGTTGTAGATTTGGCATATATAAAAATGGTGTTCCAAATGATATTGGATGTTCAAAGAGAGCATGTTTAGATTGGAGACAATAGAAAATGAAAAATAAGATATTATGGCTGTTATTATTTGGATTAGAGTGTATATATGGTTTTGAGGTAAATACTCATCAAGCTTTAACACGATGTGCAATTACTCCAGAATGTAATCAAAATGGTGGAACTAAAAATTTAGATGACTTTTACTCGTTCCCAACGTCCTCGTTGGGAATGCATATAGGAGCAACAGATGAAAAAAATATTTAAACTAACACTAATAACATTGACAGCAACATTACTAACAGGCTGTTGTCTAATAGACCACACAAAAACCATAGAAAAGGTAGCCGAACCAATGCTAAAAGAGCTACAACAATTTTATAAAGAGCATAAACGCTATCCAAATGCAAAAGAGAGGGATGTCATGCTGGAGAGGTCTGGTTGTAAGATGAATGGGGATGTTTGTATGTATGAAGGGAAAGAGTTACGTATAGTTCATTCTAGTAGAGATATAGATGGAGATTATTATATGTCTATACGTTTATTTAAAGGCAAAGATATTCCTAAAAACTCTTTAGCTAGTTGTGGATTTACTATTAAAAAAGATAATAAAACAACAGGTGTATTTTGCTCGAAAGCACCATGTATTCAAATACGACAATAGAGGGGATAGAAATGAAAAATCAAATATTATTAATAATATTGTGTGGAATTGGTTATTTACATGCATTTGAAGTAAATACGCATCAAGCATTAACACGATGTGCTATTACAAATGATTGTAATGATAATGGTGGAACTAAAAATTTAGATGACTTTGTTGAAAACACTAATTTATCTGGATATAAAGATTATGATCAAGAGCTTTTTGAAAAGTATAAACTTAATGGAAAATATGTGAACTATGAAGATTATATGAAACAAGCAGAAGAAGCAATTAAAAATTATAAAGTCACCACAACAGGCGACTACAAAGGCATGATAGAAGCAGGTTCAATTTTAGAAGACGCTGTTCATCATAATGCACTTTTTAGTGGAGATGGACGGTTTAATAATCATTTTTATGCAGCACAGGTGAATAGTAAAGCGAGTTGTACTAAAGAAGCCTTAACTGTTGCAGGAGCAGCTGCTGTAATGGGGAGACCTAAAGATATAGTAGGTGGGGTTGTTGCCTTAGGTAATCCACTATTTATGAAAACAAACAAAGCCTTATGTTTAGGATTTGGGGCAAGAACAGATAGTATTGATTGGGTTTTAAATAAAGATGTAGATTTGAGTATGGACATGGAGTTTAATAACAAAGAGTATGGTCTTACACATCGAAAAAACAGGTATGGCTTAGATGATACATTTGACTATTTTCATGACTCATTTAAAGGAAGTGAGAGTGAAAGACGGAAAAATCAGGCAAAGTTGTTTGCTTCGCTTGGTTTTATGGTGCATCTGTTACAAGATATACACTCTCCAGCACATTGTAGAGACAGTTCACACCCTAAAGGCGATTACTTAGAGATGTATGGTCGTGAAGATGGTGGATATTTTCTAAGAAATGGTTCATTTAGTCATGGGAAAAATAATCCACATATTACACAAGCTATTAAAAAAATGGATATGCATAAGGAGATGATAGAAAAAAATAGCTTTGTTTCTTATGAGGATTTTTTTAAAAAAGAGGCTGAATGGGTGAGTAAAAACTTTTTTGCAGAAGCCCATATTCAAAATATCATCGGGGTAGAGTCTAGTTTTAGTGGAGGAACAAGGATTAATAATCTCACAGATATTGATAGTATTTTTGATGATAACCCTTTACCTTCAACAGGTACAACATACGAAAATGAAAAAGATGAAATTGTCTCAACAGGAAATACGGTTAATCATATTCATGGAAACTTAGTAAGTTATGATGGACTTGGTGAAAAACCTATAGCATTGATTGATAGAGGAGTTTTTTTTGATAACGAACACATTATTTTACCAACTTATAAGATGGACTATACAAAAAATGAACTGATTCCAGGTAGAGCCAATACAGTTGCTTTAGAGATGACATCAGTAAACGTAATGCCACGAGCAGTAGCATCAACACAAGCATTTATTAACTTCTTTTTTCGAGGACAGATAAAGGCAAGTTTGAGTGAAGACCATACTCAGTTAGTTATTAAAAATAAATCCAATACAACATTAGTAAGTGACCCTAAATTATTAACATTTAAAAGTGGAGGAAAGTTTACGCTTTATGTTGAAAATTCAGGTACCAATCAGATTCTTGGAACATACACACTTAACAAGGATATTAAGGTTAATGGTGAACAAAGTATTAATATTGGTAATGTTGTTGCAAATAATAATGTTTCAGTAGGTACAAAAATAACAGTTGTATTTGATGGAGCTATTGGTGATGATATGGGTGGATATGATGATTATAATATTGGAATGCGTGGATTGAGTGCTGATGTTTTTGAGGTCGTTGAAAAGCCTGAGGAATGTACTGATAGTACGTTAGCAAATACAATAAAACAAGTTAAATCAGCATTAGAAAATAGTTCAAATTGTGTGAAATTTCCAGATATAGAATTTCAAAAAACAATTTGGATTGATGATGATAATGCTAATTGTGGAGGTGCTTCTATAAAATATAAAAACGCTGCATTATGGGGAACAGGAAGTCGATACGATAATCAAATAGAGGCAAATAAACTCATCAGTTATTTTAATCAAGAGATTTATAAGTTACCTGAACCTAAAAATGAAGTGATAGAAGCTGAAGTTTACTCTTTTTATGAGGTAGACCGTTATAACAATAATGATAAATTTAACGTTTCATTTCAAATCAAAACGTATAAGGATGGGAAATTTGAGAATAATATAGATTTAATTGATTTGTTGTCATTTGAAAAATTTAGTGGTGCAGTGCATGTGGGACGTGAACATTATGATATCGTTTGTCATGGGTCATCAAGAATTTGTACCTACTTAAAATCTAGGGTCAGTAGTGATTCAACAGATCAACTTGAATATTTTGGACTAGATTGGGTTGCTTACTCTAATGCATATCAATATTTTATTGGCAGAGTAAGTCAACAACTAGAGTACTATTATGAAAACTCTACATCAGACGAGGAATATCCAAAAGATTGGTTAAAACGCATAGTGGATTGGATCGAAAGTTACGATTGTAAAAAGGCATATAAAATAAACATTTTCTATGATGAAACACGTATGCAAAAAACAAATGCGTTGAAAGGGTTAGAATGAAAACAACATTATTATCTGTTATAACAAGTTGTTTTCTATTTTTCATTACCTACATATCATTGGACGATGAACCAATAGTTAAAAAAGAGACGGTTTCAAGTCAAGTAGATAGAGTATCTAAAGATATGAAAATTGAAGATACTGAGATGTTAGAAGAACATGAGGAGTTGGTTGAAAACCAAAAACTTAGGACTAATGTAGAAAAAGTTAATAGAAACATTGAAGATAACTTGGATAAGGAGGAAATAGAGACTATTGGTAAAAATATGACTTTAAATGATATTGAAAATGTAAATCTTGAAGATAAAGAACGTATGATTGATGATATGTTGTATTACGAAGGTAAGCGAAACCATAATTAAAGAAGAATGAAAGGAAAAAAATGAAGAAATATCTATTATCTTTAATACTAGTTGGAGGAATGTTCTCTAATGCACAAGCAGATTGTTCTCCTGATGCATGCTCGAATGTAGAAGTGACAAAGTTATATGTAACTTCTTATGGTAGAATTTATATTGGCACAAGTGGAGATGAAAGTAAATTAGATTGTATATCACCAGCAAATGTTTATGTTACTATCCCAAATAGTTCAGAAGGGAAGGAAGCGATGTATTCAGCACTTTTAGCGACACAAACAACAAATAAAAAAGCCACGATAAGAATAGTAAATAACTCTAGTATATGTGAGGTTGCATATGTGGTTATTGAGCCTTAAATATGAATAAAAATAGTTTTGTACAGTTATAGTCTGATTAATTTATACAACATAAGGAGGTGGAAATGAAAAATGATGTTCTTATTAGCTAAGAAGTGATATTGTTCAATAATATTTTTCCGAGGAGATTAAAATGTCAAACAAAAAACGGTTATTTATACTGTTATTAACTGTGCCCCTATTAGTTTTTGCAGAATTATCTGTCAAAGAAGTGGCTACAAAATTTGAAGCAGAACAAAAGGTTCTATTTGTACCTATAGCTGTGGGTGGTATTACAATTATTATACCTGCAGGTAGTGGATTACCAGCCGACCCAGGAGAAGAGGGAAATGTAAATATAGAAGGAATTGATTCTGACAATGATGGGATAAGAGATGATGTAGAGAGACATATCTCTTTACGCTTTAAAAACAAACCAAAGGCTAGAGCGTACTCTTATGTGATAGCACAAAAGTATCAGAAGTTAATAGAAAACCCTTCTATGTCACTTGCTCAACAACAAGGGTTAATCGTTGATATATCGGAAGCTAGTGATTGTGTGGATAAAGAGGTAGTTAATGGCAGTGGGTTTACTATGCCGTATGTTTTGAATACTTATGCGAGAAGTCTAGCGTATGTTAGAGGACTTAAGAAGTTAAAAGGAACGATTTTACCAAAAAATAGGGAGTGTAGATGAGTTTTTTAGATGCAGTAACAAGCATAAATCAATATAGTTTTTATTTTTTAATCTTTTTATTTTTAATTTCATTTTTAAATGGAATTAAAAAGAGAAAAGGAATACTTTTCATTAGATTCATACTTGGTTTTTTTATTTTAGCTTTTTATCTTTTTGGATGGGAAACACGGGTTTATTATCAAACTGTGCCTTTAAAAAATATGAAAGTTACTTTTAAACATATTGAAATGTTAGAGATGTCTAATTTTAAAGATTTACCTAACATTTCTCCTGTTATAAAACAAAAATATGATAAACAAATTATAGTGGCAGAAGATTATTCAACTTATTATTATAGAGATAATCCTCCTGTAAGAAAAATACCTAAAGAAAAAGTTTATACGGTGGTTGATGCATTTTATACAGTACAACATGGATTAATTATGGGTAGTTTCTCTTCATATACAAAATATTTTGTTTTAAAAGATAGTAATGATGAAGTTTATGTTATTTGGGACTCAACTTTAAATAAGGGGGAAATTGAATGAGAATTTTCATTTTTATAGCTCTGTTGACAATATACGTATTTTCAGATAATAAATTTTCTGATATAAAAATTGTTTTTATAAATGGAATACAGAATACAAATACAGAGGCAGAAAAGGGAGCAAAACAACTCTCTTATGCTCTTGATTCTAGTGGACGAACAAAGATTCAGACAATTTATAATCATACAGATGGTAAAAATGGCTATGGGTTCTTAGGTGATGTTCTAGAAACTTATCGTTTAGCTAAATATGATGGAACCAATGGAGGAAAAGATTTTACTCCATTTTGGAAAGCAATATCGGGAATGAACAGTGTTGTAACAAATAATAAAAAATTTCAAGATGATTATTTAGAAAATATTGTAGATAATTTTTATGATTCTTATTCTGATATTTCGGATGTATATGCACGTATTGCATGGGAGCGAGGAAAATCAGAGAATAAAAAGCTTTTAATTCTTTCTCATTCTGAGGGAACAGTTGCTGCAAATATTGTGATGAAAGGTTTGATTGATAACTTTAGTGATAGCCAAGTAAAAGAATGTACAAGGTTAGTATCTATAGCGACACCTGTCTCGACTGCTGTAGGAATAAGAAATAATGGTCTATATACAACATCTGATAATGATATAGTTATTGGTGCGATTCGTCCAGATGTAGGCTCAATGCCAAATAATATTCATACCGAGTTTGATAGTAAAAATGATTTTTTAGGTCATGGACTTGTAGAAATATATTTAAATCGAGGAGCAACTCCTCATCCTAGATATATAGATGAATTAGAATATCATCGTCCTCATCATGAAACTAGAGCAAAAATCATTAGTGATATAAATCTTATGGCAGATGAGATAAATGAGAAGTGTCAGCCATGTACAGAAGAAGAAAATCAAGTTATGGAGGATGTAACGTGGCTTAAAAAGTATGTAAATAATAATCGTTTAGTGAATATTGCTGATCTTACAACAGCTTTTTTAAATCAAGAAAAAAGAGTTTTTATTTTCTCATATGATAAATATATATATCCAAACAGTTGGAAAATAGAGAGGGATCCAGGCAGTAATTATATAGATAAACGATATATTGGTGCAACTATTGACTATTTTAATAAAAATATTTATGGTCTTGTAATTAAACCACCACCTGTAGAAGAGCAGTATACAGCGAAGGCTAGATGGCGAGAGACAACATTGTCACGAAATCATGGAGATACTTTCTATATGGTTTTAGATGTTAGTGTTTATAAAAATAATAATTTAGATCATACCGAAACCCTTAATCTTTTACAGCTTGGTTGGTATGATGGACGTGTACATTTTCGAGACAGTAGCAAACATCATTATGATGTTTGGTGTAAAGGAAGTAGAGATATGTGTACTTATGTAAAAAATTATATAAGAGTAGATGATGATGCCTATAGTAATACTCCTTATAGTGATTGGAATATTGATTGGACAGTTTTTGATTATGGGGCATATGAAAATGAAGTAAGTCTTTTTTTATATAATATACGCAAACGTGTAGAATATTATTATGCTCGAGGGAATAATCCTCCTTCTCTTACTCATTACCCTAGTGATTGGCTTCCAAAATTTAGAAGTTGGATTGAAAATGTAGATGTAGAAAAGTGTACGACAGTACAAGTTGATAAGGTTTATAATAAAGTACATGAACATAGTATTTATAAAGTGAAAGGATTATAATGAAAACAACAATAAAAATGATACTAATAAGTTTAATCTTTGGAGGCTATGCAATAGCTGGAAACTATTGGGTTAATACAATTAGTGATTGGAAAATTCAACTAGACAATGGTGTAGCTTACATTGTTGCTGATGAAACACCAACCCATTGCTCTTATCATAGAGCTCAAATAAATATGGATGGAACAGAATACAATAGAGCATTATATGCAAAAGCAAAAGGTAAAAAAATAACTTATGTTACAAATGATAAAGAAAGTATTTGTATCATAACTGGATTGGAAGAAAGATAAACCTTATTACACTTCCCCCGGTTTTTATGGCTGTTTTGTCATCGGAGAGACCTAAACGGTGTGCTACTCTAAAAACGTGGGTATCAACAGTCATGAGGTTGGCTCCTGCATATTCTCTATTATGACGACATTGGCTGTTTTTTGTCCTACACCTGCCAGTTTAACCAGTTCATTTCGTTCTAGAGGTATTTTACCTTCATAGTTTTCTTTTTACTGTTTTTAATCTTAAATTTTAAGTCTTATAACACTTCATAACGCTCTTTTGTTATAGTTTGGTTAAGCAGAACCATTAGAAAAGGAGCGTATGTATGATTTCAAAAAAACGATTACTTACTTTAAGCATTATCAGTCTTATAGTTACAGCTTGTAAACCTGTAGATGAAGAGTTAGGTAAAGCTACTTTAAAAAATAACTTGTGGATAGCCACTACTTGTTCAGCTACAACAGCCACAGATCAAAATGGTTTAAAACACTATTTCTACTATAAAGGTCTTTACCGATTTGACCAAGACAACACGATTAAAATAGGTCGCAACAATTATAAAGATAGCTCTTGTACACAGTTTTTAGAAAATCATGCACCGACTGTACCTGCTAATGCTACGTTTAATTTTTATGATTTAGAGAAGGTATCTACAGATAAAGGTTATAGTGTTCATGAATTTAGAGTAGAGAAAGTGACAGAAACAGAACTAAGTGTTGATGCTTTTTATGCCATAAATGAAGATGAACTATGTTTGTCAGAGTCTTTTTACAATAAGTTTTCTTATATAGACAAAGATGATAATAAAACGTATGAGAGCATGGTGTTAGATGTCTCTACAAGTAAATCTACCAAAATTGACTACAACAACTGTTTACGGTTGATTAATAGTAGACGATAAAAAGGAGAGCAAAATGTCAAACAAAATAGGGTTATACCTAGCCACGTTTATTGATCTTTACTCACGTAAAGTTGTTGGTTGGTCAATGGATGATAATATGAAGACTTCTTTGGTCAATAATGCATTACTAATGGCACTTCAACATAGAAATCCTCCTAAAGGTCTTCTTTGGAATTATTCGGAGTATACCTCAAGTAGTACCTCGTGAGTCGAAAAGGAAAGTGTTGGGATTATACTTTTCTAATCTCTCCTAACACTTTTGGGTTATACTTTTTATAGAACTTAATTTAAGGAGTTTTAGATGTTGTCTCAATTTTTATCTTTATTCGATTTTGAACTAATAGGAAAGGCTTTATTGGTATTGTTAGTATTGTATGTTTTAATAATCTTACATGCAAAGAAATACTTAGTTATTGTCAATAAGGGATTAATGCTACTTTCTCTGTTTCCATTAATTTTCTATATATCTCTGATTTTTAGAAGTTCAGAGTATCCAAACGATATTCAATGGATTTTTGCTCAAATCTTTTTATTTTTAGCTCTTCATTTTGTTATAAGTTTATTCGCAGCAATAACAAATATGTCATCGTTTGAAATCACATCAAAAAATTCTTTTAAACTTTCATTACTTATTTTCTTCACGTATTATAGTTTTAATTTATTGTATATTCTTTCAGGTTTGAGTTCTTATGAATTTGGAAGAGCTCGATTTATAATTATTCCAATTATTTTATATCTTTTGTCTGCTTTGGGTCTTTTTATTATTGCTATTCTTGTAACTTCTCCAAAAGTATTTTTGAAAATTCTTATACTTATGCTAGGAATATTTACTGTTTTTATGTTCAATGCAAAACATACCTATGATGAAAAAGAAAAGATAAAATATGAACGTCATATAGCAGAGAGGGAAGCAGAAAAATTACTTGATGCAAAGAATGAAAGATTAAATAAAGAAGCAAAAAAAGTTTTTGATAAGCTTTGGAACTCTAAGATGAATCTTTCTCAAATAGAAGAAAAATTAAATATGATTGAGGGTGAAACTGAAAAGATTAAAAGAGAAAAACGTGCATTTTATCTAATGTTTTCTCTTCAAGATGAGAAATATAATAAGCTTCTTAAGGAGAATATACCTGAGTATTCGGAAGAGTTTATTCATATTACTTCAATGATGTTAGAGCATTATAAAGTAAAAAATGAAGAGGAGTATTTAAAACTTTTTTCTTTGATACAGCAATATAGTGCAAATGCTCTTGATAGTTTATTTTTATGGGAAAAAGAGAGGTTTGTATTTAAAGATTTGGTTACTAAAAATTATGATGAAATTGCTCTTATACGTTTACAATATGATAGAATGAGTTCATATGATATTAAAGAGTATATAAAATATGCAAAATATATTACTAATGAACAATTACGAGAAAAAGCGATTAGTATTATTTTGAATAAGGTCAATATTTATCTTGGTAGTTCGTATGATAATTATAGTATATCATTGTTAGATGATGTAATTCTTCTCCTTTCTAATGAACTAAAAATTGATAATTATTTGATAGTTTTAAGAGACAAACTTGTTAATCTTGATGCTAATGTATCTCGGTGGGAGTATAAGCAAGAAGAGAAATCTTCGTTTATAGGAATGTATCATTATTTAGGTAGAACACACACACTTATAAAAGCCATACCTCAACCCATAAAAGATTTTTATTTAAGAGATATAAATAAGAGTGAATATAAAGTAGTTCTTGATGAAAATAAAAGTCATCTCATAGATACTCACTGGAAGGGTAATCGTTGCGAAGTAGAGACTCAATTTAATCAAGCAGGAGATCCTTTATTGAGTTACTATAGAGAAGGTTACCATTTTACAGCAGAAAATAAAATTTATGTCACTCAAAATTACTATAAAGATAAAGAGTGTAAAAAGATAGATAAAAGAGTTAATAAACATGAATTTTATGTAAGATATAAAGAGATCAGTGTAGATAATAATGAAAGTGATTTATATGGCATTAGAATAGAAGAATTTCATAGTTGGAGAAAGAGTTTTGCTGATTTTAAACAGAAAGATGCCTACTTTAGTTTCAAGAAACATAGACTCTGTTTTTCAAAATCTATTTTTAGTACAGGTATTGAAGAAACTTCACTAGATAATAATGGAAATGCTTTTACCTTTACTTATGGAGGTTTTCATATACAAGAAGATGAGTCAGATGAAGTCGACTATGAGAATTGTTTGAGGTTAGGAATATAAATGTGATTATCTCCCTTATCACACTTCCTAACACTCTCGGCTTATACTTTTTATAAAACTTAAGTTAAGGAGTTGTGTAAGTCTCTCTAAAAACTGTACCATCAAAAATGGAATAACTTTGATAAAACATTAATTAATTTTATTTATACAAAGGATGAGAAATGGAAATAATTTTTTTATTTTACTTTAGTCTAGTTGCTTTATTTTTGCCTACAATAATAGGAATATATACTAAGAGAATGAAAGTTGTAGGAACTAAGAAACGAATAATTATAATAGGAATTATTCAGATATTTTGGTTCATTTTGATTTATTATGGCTCTTTGTATATACTTGCAAACTTACATTGGAGTTGTTAAACAAGAGACGGTTTCAAGTCAAGTAGATAGAGTATCTAAAGATATGAAAATTGAAGATATTAGAAAAATTGAGGATAACTTTGACATAATGATTGTGTACCTTGGGGTAAAACAATACCCAAAGTCTATAATGTATCAAAATAATGACTTTTACACTTTAAACGTCTCACTCGTCCGACAATGTTCAGTCATAAAACACCCTTCACACTCTGGTTTAACAGCTTTGCATTTGTAGCGTCCAAAGAGTACCATGGCTTGGTGGAGTAGGTGTAGATCGGTTTTGAACTTTTTACTTAAGGTCTCTTCGGTTTTTATGGCTGTTTTGTCATCAGAGAGACCCAAACGATGGGCTACTCTAAAGACGTGGGTATCGACGGCCATGAGGTTGGCTCCTGCATATTCTATCATGACGACATTGGCTGTTTTTTGTCCTACGCCTGCGAGTTTGACCAGTTCATTACGTTCTAGAGGTATTTCACCTTCATAGTTTTCTACCACAGATTGTGCCATTTTGATGAGATTTTTTGCTTTGTTGTTGAAAAAAGAGCAGGTGTTTAAAAGAGCTTTTAGGTCATCTAAATCGGCATTGGCAAGTGTTATAGGATTGGGATAGGCTTCAAATAGAGCAGGGCTAATGATGTTTACCCGTTTGTCAGTACACTGTGCAGAGAGCATAACAGCGATGAGCAGTTCATAGAGGTTGGTATAGTTTAGTTCTGTTAAAGAGTCAGGATAATGTTGGAGAAAAAGTGCCTTAATCTCTTCGATCTCTTTTTTAGTTGCTTTTTTAATTTTTTTCTGTGCCATGTTTATAATAATCTTTTTTTATAATAATTTTTCTAAATACGCTTCTTATAATGGTATATATGAAGACTTAATTTAAGTTGAAATGGTTTACAAATCATTTACCATTTTATGTTATAATATTAGAAATTAATATATCTATAAGGCAAAGAATGAAGCGTATTTATAAGGTTACTGTTTTAATGTTTTCATTGATTCCCATGACACTTTTGGCATCGGAAATAGTGGCAACCGTAAATGGTGCAGAGATTACACAAGAAGATGTCAATGAGTTTGTGGTGGCAAGTATACCCGGTGCAAATTTTGAAGTACTTAATGAAACACAAAAAAAGTCTGTGGTCAATCAAATGATAGAAAGAAAGCTCTTTCTTGAAGATGCAAAGAAGATTAAAATAGACAACAATCCGGAGTTTGTTATCGCATTACAAAAATTGAAAGAAAATTTAATGCTTGATTATTGGATGAAAGAAAAAGTAGAAGAGATTTTTATTTCTGATGAAGAGGCTAAGGCATATTACCAAGAAAATAAAAAGAAATTTAATAATCCGGCATCTGTAAAAGTAAGACATATTTTATTGGCAACTGAGGCAGAAGCTGTTGCGATTATTAATGAACTTGAGAACCATAAAGGTTTATTGAAAGAGAAGTTTATTGAACTGGCTCGAACAAAATCTACGGGTCCTAGTGCTGTGAATGGAGGTGAGTTGGATTGGTTTATTCATGAACAGATGGTACCGGAGTTTTCTACAGTTGCATTTCTTCTCAAGAAAGGGAGTATCACCAAACAACCGGTACAAACTCAGTTTGGATATCATGTGATTTACTTGGAAGATAAAAAAGAACAAGGTTTCATTCCTTTTGAGAATGTCAAGGCTGAGATTGTGAAATCTTTACGACTGGTTCAATTTAAGACAAAATTGGACAAGTTAAGTGAAAAGTTGAAAAAAACAGCAAAAATTACTGTAAAATAGTAAAAAAAAATTTAAGGTTAAATAATGGGAAATAATAAAGTATTAGATAGTCTGCCATGTGGTGTTTTAAGTGGAGATCAGGTTCAAAAACTTTTTGCAATTGCTAAAGAGGAAGGTTTTGCTATCCCTGCTGTGAATGTAGTAGGAACATCATCTTTAAATGCTGTTCTTGAAGCTGCAAAAAAAGTAAATTCTCCTGTTATTATCCAGTTTTCGAATGGTGGAGGTGAGTTTTATGCTGGGAAAGGAATGTCTGGTGACCAAGGTGCTGTACTTGGAAGTATTTCAGGTGCACAGCATGTGCATACCGTAGCAGAAGCTTATGGTGTTCCTGTTATTTTACATACCGATCACGCTGCTAGAAAACTTTTACCTTGGATAGATGGTCTTTTAGATGCCAGTGAGAAACATTTTGAAATGTATGGAAAACCTCTTTTCTCTTCACACATGCTTGACCTTTCGGAAGAGCCTATTGAAGAGAATATTGCCACTTGTAAAGCGTATTTAGAGCGTATGAGTAAAATTGGAATTACCCTTGAAATTGAATTGGGTGTAACCGGGGGTGAAGAAGATGGTGTGGACAATACTGAAGTAGATAATGCATTGCTTTATACCCAACCTGAAGAGGTAGCATATGCCTATGAAGAGTTGTTAAAAGTCTCTCCAATGTTTACCATTGCAGCTTCATTTGGTAATGTTCATGGGGTTTATAAACCGGGAAATGTTGTTTTAACACCAACCATTTTAGATAACTCTCAAAAGTACATTCAAGAGAAGTTCAACACAGTCGAAAAACCTGTTGATTTTGTTTTCCACGGTGGTTCAGGTTCAACACTTGAAGAGATACGAGAAGGTATTGCGTATGGTGTTGTTAAGATGAATATTGACACCGATACACAGTGGGCATACTGGGATGGTGTACGTGGATATGTTGAACAGTATCATGCTTATCTTCAAGGACAAATCGGTAACCCTGAAGGTGAGGATAAGCCAAATAAGAAGTATTATGACCCAAGAAAATGGTTACGGGAAGCTGAACTTTCTGTTGTTAAACGACTAGAACAAGCATTTTCTGATTTGAACTGTTTGGATAGAAATTAATATATTTTTGACGGTATAAAATCTTTCCGTAGGGTATGGTTTTAACCTACCGTCAAATAATATAATGGATTATAGCTTATGCCAAACTATAAACGAATTTTTTTAGATGGTTACAGCTATTTTTTAACGATTAAAACTTATCAAAATAATCCCATACTTATTCAAAATATTGAACTTTTAAGAGAAAGTTTTAAATACACGAAAAGTAAATATCACTTTAAAATAGAATCCATCGTTATTTTACCTAACCATATTCATATGCTTATTACTCCGAATAAAGCAGAGGATTATCCCCATATAGTGAAAACTATAAAGACTTATTTTTCAAGACATTGTAGTCCTGAATATTATCAACACCTTTTTCAATCACAAAGCCAAATAGATAATGGTTATAAACCAATATGGCAACGAAGATATTATGAACATACGATTAGAGATGAGAAAGATTTTAACGTACATATGGACTATATTCATTTTAATCCCGTTAAACATGGGTTAGTAAATAAAGCCAATGATTGGGAGTTTTCATCATTTCATAAGTATGTAAAGTTAGAGCATTATGACAAAAATTGGTATGAAGTTTCAGATGATTTGAACTTAGAGTGATTGTATGTGCTAAATTATATTCAAACGGTAGGTTAAAACCGTACCCTACGAACTGTAAAATAAGTTGGCTGTAGGGTACGGTTTTAACCTACCGTCAAATGATATTTTGAACTGATTGAATGTTATTTATTTTGGTAGAGACATGGCTTATGTTTTTGTTCCTAATATTGATGGTGCAAAAAGAAAGGTTTTGAAATATATTGAAAGTGATAAGAAGATAGAACTTGTGCCTATTGAGCTTTTTAAAGTTATTTCGAATGGTCATAAAATTTTAGATTTGCTTTGACGGTAGGTTAAAACCGTACCCTACCAATTTAGACAGTAATAATATTAAAGGATGATTTTGGTATGAATAAAATTTTTAACTCTCCTATAGAAAAAAAACTTTTTGAACAGCAAACCATTTATATTAAACGAGATGATCTATTAGATAATAATTTTTCGGGTAATAAGGCACGGAAATTTTACTATTATTTAGTAAATGACTTTCCCAATATTAAAAAAATAGTCTCTTACGGTTCTAACCAATCCAATGCGATGTACTCTCTGTCTGTTTTAGCCAAAATAAAAGGGTGGGAATTTGAGTATTTCGTTTCGCATGTACCTTTGTATTTAGAAGAAAATCCTCATGGAAATTTTAAACATGCTTTGGAAAATGGAATGGACATTCACGTAGGTCAGGGTGTTCCTACCCCGACGATGAAGAAGCATACCCTTTTTATAGAAGAGGGTGGACGGCAACAAGAGGCTGAATATGGTATTGAATTGTTGGCTAAAGAGATTGTAGAGTGGCAAGAGGATAAGGGTTTGGAAGAGCTGAATGTTTTTCTTCCTGCCGGTACGGGGACAACAGCATTGTTTTTGTCAAAAGCCTTTTTACAGAAAGAATTTTTTGGGATGAGGACAACCCGACCTACAGTATTTACAGTTCCTTGTGTTGGAGATGTTGACTATTTAAAAAAACAGTTTTTAATGTTGGAAGAAGATGAGAACGTTCATCCGTTTATTATTACACCTTCTAAAAAACGACACTTTGGAAAGCTGTATAGAGAGTCTTATAATATTTGGCTAAAATTACAAGCAGAAATGGGCATAGAGTTTGACTTACTTTATGATCCTCACGGATGGCTAACCTTGTTAGAAAATCCAGAACTTTTCGACAAGCCTCTACTCTATATTCATCAAGGTGGATTGATGGGAAATGAGAGTATGTTGATGCGATATAAAAGGAAATATAGTGAAAATATTTAGTACAAAAGATGATTGTTTTGAGCGTGAATTTGCTGAGTTGTTGGAACGTGGTAAGATGGATATTGATGGTGTAACCACTATTGTAAAAGGTCTACTTGATGAGATTAAAAATGATGGAAACACTGCTTTAAAAGGACATATTGCCAAATTTGACCGATGGAAACCGAGTTCTGATGCAGCTTTGGAGGTTTCCGTTGAGTCGATGAAGCGTGCTTATGAGAACATTGACCCTATATTGAGGGATGCTTTACACTTAGCATACGATAGAATTGAGAATTATCACCAAAAATTGATGCCAAAAACATGGATAGATTTTGAAAAAACAGGAACCATACTGGGTCAAAAAGTAACAGCTATGGACTCGGCAGGGCTCTATATTCCCGGTGGAAAGGCTGCTTATCCAAGTTCATTACTTATGAATGCTATTCCGGCTATTGTTGCAGGGGTTGAAGAGATCGTGGTTTGTACACCTGCTCCTGATAATGAACTTAACGAATTGCTCTTGGCAGCCTGTCATTTATGTAAAGTAACCAAGGTATTTAAGGTGGGTGGTGCCTCTGCTATTGGAGCGATGGCGTATGGAACCGAGACCATTCCTAAGGTTGACGTGATTACTGGACCCGGAAATATATTTGTGGCAACAGCCAAAAAGTTGGTGTATGGCGAAGTTAATATTGACATGATTGCAGGACCAAGTGAGATAGGAATTTTAGCTGATAGTACGGCACGAGAAGATTTTATAGCCATTGATTTACTCTCACAAGCAGAGCATGATGAGATGGCAAGTTCAATTTTAATCACAACCGATGCTGCATTGGCTCCTAGAGTTTCAGATAAAGTGGAAGAGTTTTTAGGAACCCTTTCGCGTGAAACAATAGCAAGAAAGTCTATAGAAGAGCGAGGGGCGATTATCGTTACGGAAACCATGGACGAAGCAATTGATCTAATGAATCAAATTGCTCCTGAACACTTGGAGGTTATTACTCAAAATCCTATGGATTTGTTGGCGAAGATTAAACATGCCGGTGCGATCTTCTTAGGTGAATACACACCTGAACCTATTGGAGACTATGTTGCCGGACCGAACCATACTTTGCCAACAGGTGGAACAGCTAAATTTTATTCACCATTAAGTGTAGATCACTTCCTAAAAAAATCATCAATCATCTCAATGAGTCGAGAGGGATTAAATGAAATTGGTGAAGCTTGTGCTCTAATTGCCAATACTGAGGGCTTGACTGCACATGAAGAGTCGATTAGAATACGATTGAAATAATGTATAAGATAATTTTTCGAGTATGATTCCGTCGAACTCAGGTTAAAAGATAGATGCGTTTAAAAGTTATAGCGTAAATTTTGGTTCCTACACAAGATAGGAACCAAATTGTAGAGAGTGTGTTACAAATTGTAAAAGTGTTTTAATGCTCTGATAATCATCGCATTCTTAGAGATACTTTCACTTTTTGCGTCGTTGTCCACTTGCTCATAAAGATCAAGAGGTAATGTAATAGAGAAGATTTTTGTTCTATTTTTCTTTTGTCTCTTAATGTCAGAAACAATGTCTTTAAGAACGTCAATCATTTTATCTGTATCAATTGGTTTTCTAATAAAGTTATTAACTCCAATTTTAACAGCTTCTGAAATGTTCCCCATGTCGTTACTCGCTGATACAATCACAATGATTTGTTTTGGGTTGATTTCTCTAATCTCTTTAGCAACATCAAGACCACTTTTTCCCGGTAAAATAATATCAATAAAGATAATATCCGGACTGTGCAGATCAAACATCTCCATTGCAGATTGTGCATCTACTGCAGAGTGAACTTCTGAGAAAAAGTTTTTAAGTGTTGTACACATTAACTCATTTGTCTCTGGTTCGTCTTCTAGTACCAATGTTTTTAATTTTTTAGTTTCTTCAACTATTTTCATCAAGTCATTATTCATAATTTCTCTATTTCCTTCTTTTTAATATATTGTAACATGTTAACGATTAAGTTAAATTAAAAGCTAATCAAAAAAGTTATCGTTTATTTTATTTAATTATATTTTATCGCTAATCCATTGTTTTTACAATAATCTTTCCACTTC
>JAHJJU010000008.1 GCA_018822805.1 bacterium | reverse complement strand
TTATTTATATAATTTAAAAAATAAGTAAGTGGGCATATTGTTCTTTTTTTACACAGTAATTCCATCAATAAAAAAAATATATCTAATTAAGAGTAAATTTATCCTATTTAAACTATAATCCTTTTATAAACAAAAATATAAGGAATATAAATGGCAACAGTAACATTTAAAAATGACATCGTATGTAACCTAGCAGGTACAGAAATTAATGTTGGAGACACAGCTCCGGTAGTAACCGTAGTAAACTGTAACCCAATGCTTCAAAATGAAACAATTGGTGGAGAAGGTAAAGTTCAACTGGTAGTAGCAGTACCATCACTTGACACAGGTGTATGTGACGCTGAGACAAGAAGATTTAACACAGAAGCAGCATCTCTTGATGGTGTAGAAGTAATTACAGTTTCTATGGACTTACCATTTGCAGCTGCAAGATGGTGTGGAGCTGCCGGAATCGAAAACATTAAAGTATGTTCAGACTTTCGAGCCAAAGATTTCGTTAACGCTTACGGTGTTCTTTTAGCAGATGGGCCTTTAGCCGGTATCTCAGCTAGAGTTATCTTTGTTGTTGGTAAAGACGGTAAAGTTGCTTACAAGCAAGTGGTTCCAGAAATTACAGAAGAGCCTAACTACGAAGAAGCTTTAGCTGCTGCAAAAGCTGCTCTATAATTAGCACTTTTAGACAAACCTCCTCTTTATAAAAGAGGTTTGTCCCCTCTTTTTTTTCTTTAAAATCTCTTTGGCTTTTACTCTTTAATCGCTATAATATCTTCAATGAAATACACACCTAAACAGATAGAAAAATACCAACGTCAACGTTATATTACTTTTCTTGAGAAAGTAACTAAAAATCTTTTTAAAATGTTTCGTGATGAAAAGACAACCCAAGAACAATTTTTAAAAAAATTTTATGAACTGAAAAAAAAACTTGATGAACAGGTCGATATACGGCTCGACTCGGAGTATCATCAGCAAATGAAATCCTATATCGATAAACTTCATCTTGAATGTAGCAATGAATTTAAACTCAATGATATTCGTGATGCCAATATGACCCTGCTCAATCGATTGCAAAAACTTAAAAACGGTACAACCTATAAAAAAGATAAACATAAACATAAAAGTAAAAATCAAGACTGGGGATAAAAATGAGATGGATCATCAAAATTAGCATACTTTTAACACTAAGCTACAGCAAGATCATCGCCTGTTCCGGTGAATGGGAAGAGATGTATGTCAAAGATGAATACTACAATTTTCTACAAGCTTCCATGATAGATGTAGATGAAAAAAATCCTCTTTATCAACTTTCCGGTTCCTATTATGCTCATGATGAACGTTTTGACTATTTTACTCAAAGAAAAAAAGAAGCAAATATAGAAGCTTGGAAAAATTATTTTAAAGATGCATTCTCAACAAAAGAGATTGAATCGATCTTTTATACGAAAGATGCTATTGCCAAAAGCCACAAAAGATATAAAGAGAGTAAAGAATATCCGGCATTTTCTCGCTATATCTCTTTTCTTCATAGCCAAAATGATTACGCACAAAACAAGCATGAAAAAACTAAAAAGCCATTCAAGGATGTCATCTCAAAAGGTTTAAGTTTACTAGAAAGTGAGAAAGATCCTTTTATAAAAGAGCGTTATCTCTATGTGATGATGAGACTTTACCATCACCAAGGTCAATACCAAAAAACCTTAGATTTATATGTAAAATATTTTCATCATATGAATAAAAACTCCGTGGTTAATGAGTGGATAGATGCCCTTTTAGCCGGTTCATTTCAACATCTTAACCTGCATCTAAAAGCCAATCAACTCTATGCTAAAATTTTTAAAGAGCACAAAACCAATGCCCATTTAGGCTACTATGATTTTAAAGTACACTCCGATTTAGCATGGGAAACCCTCTTAGCCGAAGCACCCGACAACGATACCAAAGCACTTTATCATTTTTTACGTGCCATGCAATGGAAAAATGAACCTCTATTTGAATTTGAATCTATTGCAAAAATAGCTCCTGAATCTGTATGGTTTAAACGTTTAAATTACATGATTATGCAAGATTTTCAAAATCAACGTTATGAACTTATGTCCAAAGCCAACAAAAAAGATAAATATTTCAAAAATAGTAAGAAAAGCTATATGTTAAAAAAAGATCGTTTTCTAAATATTTTAGAAAGCATCAAAAATCCTTCCTTTTTCACGCTCTACTCTAAACTTTATTTGGAGACTTTAGATTATCAAGGCTTACAAAACAATGATCTTATGAAGCTCTATAAACTGGCCAAAGAGGAAGAGAAACCTTATGTTCAATTATTAAGCTACATGCATGGTCTCCATCAGCTCAGTAGTAACTCTTTGGAAGATCAAGAAATTCTTTACAAGCAACTAAAACTCTTACTTCCTCAACTCGAAAAAAAGAAACAAAAGTCTATTTTACGGTATACAGCCCTTCAACTTGCAACCCTTTACCCTAAAAACAGTCTAGAAACCCATTTCAATGAACTTTTTGCAAAAAATAAAGAGATTCATCGCAATCAAATACTCAAAGCCGTAAACTTTGAAAAAGCAAGTAACTTTAAAGCGTACATCGAAAAAGAGAGCCGTTCTTTTCTTGAAAAAGAAATTTTTATGACCAATATGAAAAGTTTACAGAGGAATGACGTTGCAAAAATTTTAGCAACCCTTTATATGCAAGACAATAATTTTAATCGAGCCCGATTTTATCTAAGACAAACCCCTAGAGACAATGTTTACAGTCCTTATAATCCTTTTAATGCAACACTTAGTGGTAACAATCGAGACAAATCACGTAAAAGCTACAACCAAAGAGACTTTACAGAGACCATGTTACGCTTAGAGGACACACTTAAAAAAAATCCAAAATCAGCCATAGATCACTTTCTCTATGCTAATGGACTCTATAACAAAAGCTGGTTTGGAAACTTTCCTATGAGTTCCGTACTCTACCGTAATACAAGCATCTACAAAGATACTCCTCTTCCTAAAACAACGAATCTTCGTCAAGTTGAAGATGAATACCTTCTTGCTTTCTACTATGCAAAAGACAACAACTTTAAAGCCAAAATAGTCTACCAACTTTTAAAGATTGAGTTCAATAAAGCCCTAATAAATAAAAAGAATTATGGTAGCGAAATATGGTCAATGCCTACTATTGGAGGCTGGAACAATGGAACAAAAAAAGTGATACAACTGCTCAAAAAATCTCGTGACTTTAGCGAAGCAATTCGCGATTATAAAGCCGAATATGGTCATACCAAATACGGTAAAAAGGTAATTGAAAACTGCCTTACCTTCAGATATTTTTAGACAAAACTTTATGAAAAAATGGCTTCTCTTTCTACTGCTCCTAACAACCCTGTTGGGAGTCATCTATGCACAACAAACAAACGCTAAGATCAACTACTCTTTTTACCATTGGAAACAAAAGTATACGGTTCCTTCAGATATAAGTACGCCACCAACCTACATTAAAATACTGGATCTCAACCATCATAAAAAGCTGGACATCAAAATAACGCAATTTCAAACCAATCCCACAACAAACATAGCCCCTGTAGTCTATATAGATAATTCTGTTTTTGTACATGAAAAATCCAAGCCTTTAGCTAAAAAACTTTTTAACCTACTCCAAAAAGAGGCTCAAAAACATTTCAATTACTATGAAGTACAATTTGACTGCGATTGGTCATCTAAAACCCGTAATAACTACTTTGATTTTTTAAAAGAATTTAAAAAGTTGTCCCACAAAAAACTCTCATCCACCATACGACTGCACCAAATTAAATACCATCATAACACTGGTATACCCCCTGTCGATTATGGTCTACTCATGTACTACAATATGAGTAATTTTAAAGATATTGAAACCAAAAACTATATTTTAGATTTGGAAGTAGCACAAGCGTATCACCACAACTTTGACAACTATCCTCTACCACTCAATCTTGCTCTGCCTCTTTATGCACAAGCTACCATACAGCGTTTTGAAAAGGTCATTGGTGCTATGGAGGGAATTCGTAAAAGAGATTTAACTGAACATTTTACTCAACTAAAAAAGAACCATTATCTGGTGACAAAAACCCATTATTTTAACCAAAGACTGCTCTACAAAAATGATATTTTACGTTTGGATGCAGTAAATATCGATGATTTATCTTTAGCAATTCAAGGTTTAAAAAAAGTGATGAAAAAACCTAACGAGATTATCTTTTACCGTTGGGGAAATCGTGATTTTTATGGAGATAAAGCATTAAAAGAACTTTGCAAATGGTAAAGTGTTGTCACTTGACAAAACCATCAAAAATTCAAATTATTAAACAATTTGAACTTCTTCTTTTAACATAACACCAAACTTCTCAAATACTTTTTCTTTAGCCAAATCGATCAGATACTTCGCCTCTTCAAACGTTCCTCCACCATGATTAACCAAAAAGTTTGCATGTACCTCACTCCACTGCATGGCTCCTTTTGAAACACCCTTAAGTCCTACTTCTTCTATGAGTCGTCCTGCATAATCTCCTTTAGGATTTTTAAATGCAGAACCTGCACTTGCCGTTTTGGGTTGGTTTGAACGTAAATTAATCAACGCTTCTAACAATGCTTTGTCAAACCCTTTTTTAACCTTAAATCGTACCTCAGTTGCTACTCCACCTAACTTAGCAAAACGGTAACCATGCACTATTTTCTCTTTTCCTACCCATACGCCATCTATCTTTACAGCATCAAGAATATTAAATACTTCATAGGACTTCACTCCGGCATTCATCGCTATCATTCCCCCTAACGAACCCGGTAATTTTGAAACAAACTCAAAGCCTGCTAAATCGTTCTTTTTTGCAAAAGAGAGAATCTTACCCGTAGGTGTGGCACAGCCAATGGTTAAAACCTCATCTTCCAACTCAATAAAAGAAAAGTCTTTAGAAAGCATCATCAGTGGACGTGCATGAGGAGAGACCAAAAGATTGTTCGCATGACCAACAATAAATCTATCCCTTGGAATATCATCCTTACGCTCTATCATCAATACTTCTGTAGGTTGACCCACTTTTATACTTGAAAATGTACTAAAATCTATGATTTTAAAAAACATTATTACTCCTTTTATAAGCTTTCCTAAGCTATAATATCTTCCCTAAAATATGGGGCATTAGCTCAGCTGGGAGAGCGCTTCGCTGGCAGCGAAGAGGTCATCGGTTCGATCCCGTTATGCTCCACCAAACTAAAATCTAATAGTATTCTATACCCTCTACAAATCCCCTTAAAATAATTATCAATCTTCATTTTATTGTTTAAGTTAGTCTAACACGTAGTAGTAATATCTAAGTATTCTAGTAGTAATATAAGTAATAATTTAAACAATGAACACCAAGGACTTAAAAAAATGACTACCACAACACTTAATCAACTTTCAGATAAAACAGTTAAACACGCTAAACCCAAAGAGGTAAACGGTGTATTAAAAGACCGTCGTTATCCTGATGGTGGGGGGCTTTATCTTTTGGCTACTGCTAAAGGTGGGAAGCTATGGCGTTATAATTTTTCCATGGGTGGTAAAAAAGAAACTTTACCTTTCGGAAAGTATCCTAACCTCTCTTTGGCTGATGCTAGAACACTCCATAAAGAAGCCCTTAGTAAAATAGCCATGGGGATTAACCCCGTGGAAGAGAAAAGAGCCAATAAAGCCAAACTAAAACACGTGACCAACGAGAAGAAGAACACCTTTAAGAGTGTTGTGGAGATATGGCTAAAGAAAAAAGAAAAAGAGGTTGTAGCGTCAACCTACACCAAACTAAAGAGAGGTATAGAGAGAGACTTTTACCCGGTGATTGAAAACAAGCCCATTAACAGCGTGACCAAAGGGGATATAGTTAAGATTGTTCAATCAATCGAAGCAAGGGGGGCGAACGAAACAGCCCATAGAAGCTTATGGACGGCTCACCAAATATGGCGAATGGCAGTATCAAGCGATAGAGCAAAGCATAACATCATAGCAGATATAGAAGCCAATGACGTACTGAAACCACAAAGCAGGAATAAAACCAAGTCGTACCGAACCATAACTAACCCACAACGCATAGGGGAACTACTAAGAGCCATAGAGACCTACAAGGGTAGTCATACCTTAAGAAGTCTTTTAAAACTACTTCCTCATGTTGCGTTACGTTCACAAAGCATTAGGTTAGCAAGTTGGAAAGAGATAGATTTAACTAAGGGCGTGTGGGTTGTTCCCTCTGAACACTTGAAGCTTAAAAAACAGTTCAAAGGGCTTAGAGAGTACGATTTGACTCTACCATTATCACCCCAAGCCATAGCCATATTAAAAGAGATAGAGCCATATACAAGAGATGCTGATTATATTTTTTCCTCTCCATTAAGCAGGAAAAGACCCCTTACAGCCGAAGCAGTAGAGCAGGCATTTAAAAGATTAGATTTTAGTGAAGAGATTACCCCTCATGGTGTACGTCATATGTTCTCAACCCTTGTTAATGAGAGTGGGAAATTTAGGCGTGAGGTTATAGAAGCCTTTTTGGGTCATACCGAACGAAACAAAATCAGAGCCACCTACAACAAAGCCACTTATGAGGATGAAAAAAAGGAATTGGCTTGTTGGTGGGGTGGGTTTTTAGAGGGGGTTAAGCATGGCTAGACCTACCAAAGAGGAGATAGCAAGAAGAGAGCAAATTAAGAGTTTAGGGCTGTTTGTTAGAGATAGTCATATTTATACTGCTTTTGAGGAAGAGACTCAAAAAGCTAACTTAACACCTACAAAGTTATCTTATTTATTTTGTAATGAGTGCGAGAAAAGAAACCAAGATTATGGAGAGATTTACGCTAGAGAGAACATTAGGTTTCTTAAGTATGACAAAAATGTTCCCATTATAAAGCCACTATTAAAAATAAATCTTGATTTAGGGGCATATCTATTTTATTTATATTATCATAAATTTGTTGACTATAGCAATGATAAGGTTTTTTTTCCACCTTATTCCAGCTCAACACTTGCATATAAAAAAGATATTGAAAAGGCACTAGGAAGATGTTTAAATACAGATTTAAGCAAGTCAATGATTGAATTTTCTAGTCAATATCCTAGTACATCTATGTCCAAAATGGAATTTAAAGACTGGATGGAATACTATAATACAGATGACGAACTTGTAAACATAAGCTTTCTTAGAGATGATTTTTTTACCAAAGAGGATAAGATAAAAATTCAAGAGCATTATAAAACTATAAACTATAGAGACTATCACAATTTAAATTATTTAACCCTCATAACAAAAGATGATAAATGCGAATATGGTATAAGTGGCTTAGAGCGAAACACCTTTGCAGAAATAGACCTAACAAAACCATTAGAAGAGATAGTGGAATTCGTGACCATGCTAAAAAATGACTATGACCAAGACCCTACATGTATCAGTAACTTTCATAGGCTTATTGGTATGGAGTTAGAAGACCATCAATGCAGTTTAGAAGCGTGTGATATATACAAACACAAGAACCCTAAAACCCTTAGTGGTCGGTTAATGGATGTTTTGTTTATTTATGACTGTAAAGTAGCTGAACTTGATGACAGCTATATAATGAGTGAAATAGATAGATATTGGAACGATGTCAAAAATGTTCATAAAGAAAAAATTACTAAAAATACGTTTCAAAAGTACCGTAAATTGGCTATAGACTACATAGACAACTTAGAGTACAAAAACTTTATAAAAGGGTATGATTTACCCTTAGATTAATGTACCCTATACTTTAGCTATTCTATAAAGTACATTATGAACAAGCCTATCAAGAGGGCTTGTTAAAACCTCTCTATCATGCCAAAATTCCTTAACTTTTATAAGACAACATTAAATTTAAGGACAGAGCATGAACCGACCCACACCCCCACAACCAGTATTTAACCTAAGACCAAGCGAAGCCAGTCACTACCTAGGCATAGGTCTTTCTACCCTTTGGTATTATGTCAAGCAGGGCAAAATTAACTCTATTAAGTTAAGTCCAAGAGTGACTATTTTTAAAAAAGAAGAGTTAGACAACTTCATTACCACCATGAGCGAAAATAATCAAACTCAAAAGGCTGTTTAACCATGAAACACTTTACTTTTAAAGAACTTGGAATTTGTGCCGTTGGTGAGTTTTTTGATTCAGATACAGAGGGGTTTTCTATCTACTCCTTAGACACTGATAACTTTCTTTGTGCTATTTATGGCGTTAGCTCAAAGGAGTCTCTATTTAAAGAGGTTAGAAACTTAACAGATACAGACTTTTTCACAGAGCTCAATGAAGCATTCAAAGAGTATGAACCCCCAGTAGTAGAGCCAATGAGTGATAAAGCCAAAGCTAAAAACTTGGCTTGGAATGCCTTAGATAGTCAACATGGGGCATTATCTAAATTAGAATACCTAATTGTGTCACATCTTAGTTACTTGACCGATATCACCAAAGATTTAGGAGAGTTAAAGGGTGAAGTACATGGCTACCAAGTTGCACACTTTGAGGTTCTCAATGAATTAAAAGAGAGTGCTAGAGTTATTGAAGCAGGGTTAAAAGCTTAATTGTTGTCCTGCACGGTCACACTCTATTAATAACGATGAAAAATTTACAAAAGGTCATTCATTGCAGAGAGGGGAGAAGATGTAACTTACCCCTTAGTTGCCCTCATTGTGGTGAGGGTTGGAGAAAGGCAAAATTTAAAGGATTTTGCCAATGTTTGGAAACATTTGACAAGGTGAAGCAGTCAAGCGATACAATTCTAACCTATATTGTCATAAAGTCTAATAAGTTTGGAACACTAAGAGAGAAATTAAATGACCTTATTATTTTACTTGATGAGGTTAAAGAGTTAAAAAAAAGGGGTAAATTGCCCTCTTTCTTTGGTCGGCTAGAAATCTCCTTTAAAAGAGATAAACTAGGCTTTAATCCTCATTTAAATCTATTGGTATGGGGTGACTATTCTATTTTTCAAAATTTGGCTAACTCATTAGGGTTAAACTTTTGGCACAAAAATAAAAACAATGATACCAATACGATTAAATCTATTGTTTGGTATATGCTCAAATTCAACAGTATAGGAATTGAAAAGGGTGAAACCGTGAAAAAAGCTTTAAACAAAAAGAGAACGATTATTAACAGTAGTGATTTTTCTTTTAAGACTATTAATTATACAGATGAATATATTGATATAGATTTTTCTCCTATGTGTGTTTACCCTATTAGAAGCAGTACAGAGGTTTTATTAAGAAGTGAACACAAAAAAACCCTTCAATTTTTGCGAAAAAAATTAAAACTTAAAATTGATAAAGCCAATAATGACTTTATTCAAGAGTTTATGTAATTTGATTTTAGACGTTTTACCGTCGATATTTAGGAACAACTATTAAACCCATTTAAACAGCCGTTAAATTGGTATTTAAGAGCCTTTAACAGCCCTTTAAATTCTTTGTTTTGGGATGCTTTTCGGGACAAAAAGGGCATTTTGGGAGATTTGGGAAAAAGTTGTAATGGTTGTTTAGCTTTAATATAGGGCTCACAACCACTACAACAAGCCTAATTTAGGGGATTTACTCAACGTATAGAGCTTAATGTTTTGAGTATACCCCCCTATCACAGTAGAAATATTCGACTAAATTTAAATAAAGTAGAAATATTCAACTAATTTGATTCCTCTAACTCTTTAATTATTACTCTTAATCTATTTTGCGTAATACTATATTTAACACTTAATTTTCTTAGTGTTACGCCCTCTTTGTATTCGTTAAATATATCCATATTTCTAGTTGTAGACTTGTAACTAGGTACGTAAATATAAGCCCCACCATAAGCTTTATAAATTTCATCTATACTTTTGGATTCCTTAACATCTTTAAAAAACTCTTCAAATAATTCTAATGTACTAATCATTTAAGCATTGTAGCTATACGATAGTATTTAAAGTAGTGTTATTTTTTGAATAAAAATAACACTACTTTTGTAAATGATTTGTTCACTTTTTGTTCAACCATGTAAAATATTCTTAACATGTTGTTCATTTTTGTCAAACTTGATTAAATGGCTGATATTCCCTAAGTTGTGGTACTTGTTAGTCTTTGTTGCTTTTTTTCTTTTTACACTTCCTAACACTTTTATTCTTTTTTTTATTTTTTTTATTTTTTATTTGGTCGGTCAATTTGTTATCTAATAACTATAGTCCTATCAATCAAACAAAACCACCCCAAATTTAGTTTTAAATCCTTTTTGCATCTTCTCTATCATGTGGAGAGGGTAAAGGGCTTAGAATGGCTTTTAATGTGAGAATGTAAAATTAATTTACTTTGTAGTATTATATTGCATCAAACCAGACCAAGTTATATCAAAATAACTCAAAAGGAGTCACATGATAGCAATAAATCAAAACTATTTCAGTTTAAACTTTAATGACTTTGAAGCAACTGCGACAAATAAACATTCTTTTATTGAAAATATAAAAGTTCGTATTGAATTATTTAAAAAACTTCATACCTTTAGAGCCATTTTAAAAAGTAATTTTAATAACTTTGATACTTATGTTCTTATTGGCAAACTAGACAGCATAGAAAAGATAGACGAAGTATTAATAACCCTTGAAGACCTAAGCGAATTTACCAATGATATTTTAGATAATAAAGATTATAAATCATGGGCTAATTTCCCTATGCGTTACATGGCAAATAAAATTGAAGATTGGAACATGGCATTACAAGGGCTTTTACTATCACGGCAGGCTCACCTTTAACGTGACGATAGAAAAGCTACCACGATTCTTACGAGATGTTAAAAAAATCACTAAAAAACGACTTCTTACCCTTGAACAAATAGAAAATACTGAAAAACTTTTTTTAGAAAACCGTGAAGATAAATCATTACGTTATCATGATATTAAATGTAAAAAAGATAAAAATAGATGGTCTATTACTGTACCCAATACAGCGTATAGAATACTAGTAACTGATTTAGGTGATGTTGTTAAATTTCTTACTTTACTTGACCATGATTCTTATGACCGAATTAATAAAAACTGTTAGTTATGAGTGACTTTTACTCTTAACTATAGTCCTATCAATCAAACAAAACCACCCCAAAAACCCTTTTAAATCTTTTGCACATCTTCTTGAGCCAAAAGGGCTAAAAACGGCTATGGCTCACTACTCATCAACAAAGGGTAAAAATAGTCAAGTGTTACCAATAAGTAAAATTGATACAAAACTAAACATAAAATTAATTTAAATATTTCATTGACTATTAATAATAAACAAGATAATAGAATATAAAAATGATACTAAAATTCACAAATAGTCAAAACTATAAATGTTACTAAAATAAACAGAGACTTTTTGCACTTTTTTTAATTATTTCTTATATCACCCCGTTGACCTTAACGGGGTGATAGTCCAATACTCTTTTAATTAATACTCTTCTTTTTTTTAAATCACTATCGAGATGCTTTTTTAAAACATCTTTAAAACATCAAAGTCCATACCACCCCGTTGACCTTAACGGGATGGTAGCCCAGTACTCTTTTAATTAATATTCTTCTCTTCTCATACCTCATCATTACCCATGAGTAATTAGACTCTTTTTTACCTCTTTTTAGTAGTCTTAAAATACTACAACTAAGGAACTCTATAAAAAAGGGTATATTTTAGCTATTTTTTACACCCACTACAAAGCACCATAAAACAGTAGTTTCAAGCTTATTTTTACGGCGAAAAAATCAGAGAAACATTATATTTTAAAAGTATCGGGTCTGAAAAGGGGATTTTTAAATGATTTTCCATTTTTACAAAGTGTCGGCAGTGGTGAGCCATGCCATACAAGCCCATTTAAGAGGGCTTTTTGTTTGCTTGATGATTCTATTGGAGAGAGGGAAAAGAGAGGTTCTAGGCTTATTTGAACAGGTCAAGGGTTACTTATTCAGACCACCCATTACAGTTTGGAGAGATTCTTTTAATTGCAATAGTTCTTGATACTCTTTTTCATCTATTGTTACCCCTTTATCATCTTGTAGATTTTTATTGTTGATATACAGATTCAACCATGACTCCACCCAATCACTAACTAACCCTCTTTTTGACCAAGCATTGCAGGTGTTATAACTAATATTTGCTAATTCTGAAAACTTTTTTACTGTTAATTTATTATTTTTTAAAATTTCTTTAAATTTTTTGTACTCCATAAAAAACACCTTTTTTTAGTTTATAGATTATACCTTATTGACTATTTGAAGCCCATAAAACAATGCATAGCACTATTTTTAAATAATCTATAAGTTTTTATTTTATTATGGTTTCTATTACTTTAATTTGTATATTTTTAGTATACAGTACTTTATTTTAAGTAGTACACAATACTATTTAAGGCTATAATTACAAAAGTCAAACTAATTTACAATGACTTTTAAAAAACTTATCCAATGAGAGGACAACCCAAAATGACTACCAATCGAAGAGCAGAACCAACAGTAAAAAAGAGATGGCTCAACATAGAAGAGCTAACAGAGGAATACGGCTTTTCTAAGTCAAGCCAGTACCAACTTAGAAAGAGTAAGCAGATTCCATTTAGTCAAATCAAAGCATCGGGAAAAACCGATAAAAATAACGGTTCGGTACGATATGACCGTTATTTGATTGACGCATGGCTAGAAGCCAATAGCGTTGATGTGGAAGCACAATAGCATCATGAAGCCAATATCAAGCAGTAAAGGGGGCATACAATGACTAAAATTATGAATAGTACTGTTACCTCTATTGCTGATATGTTAATGCCAATGGTTGCACCCGTACGTAATGACCAAGGTATAGACACCATAGAGTTGGTGGCAAAGTATAAAACATTTAAATCAATGGTTATAGCTATGGGTTTAAAAATTAAACCGGTGCCAAAGAACAACCCAATACATGAAAAGATAGCCGATGAGGTCAAAGAAGATACCACCAAACGCCTAAAAACAGAGGATTTTAAGCCCATTGTAGAGCGTATAGACCTACCAAAGGTTCAAGGGAAAGGACACGATAAACCTATGTATATAAGCATTATCAGAAACACCCCTTATCTCTTTGGGGTCGCAACACATCATAAAAAAGCCAAAGACAGTTTTTGTAAAGTTATCTTTGCAGGACTCCACCAACCGACAAAGAATATAAGCAGTGATTCTATGAAGATAATTAGCAGGTTTTTAAAGAGAAAGGCGTTTAAGTTACATAGATTTGATATTGCCACCGATACCACCGACCACAGAACCCTAGGCTACCAAAGTAAAGGAGCTTTTAAAGATGACCTCATGCCCTACAGCAAATACGGGGTTATCCCTAAAGGTTCAACGCTTTATATCAACAGTTTGAACCACCCACGCATAAACACCGTACTTTATTACGATAAGTACCAAAAGCAACGAAACCAACAGAAAAAGGAGAAGATAGGAGAAGAGTTAAGAGGTTGGAAACGGTTAGAGGTGGTCATAACTTTTGATGTGACCAAACGTGAGAACAAGGGCTTTACGGACTACATAGAGGGTTTAAACTTTGTTGATGATTTGTATGAATTTGCCGATATTGCACGGCTCATAGGTATCAAAAGTTATGACCGTGATTATCTTGAATATCAGATTAACAGCCTACTTGATAACAGAACCATGAACAATCATGAGAGTAAGAGACAATTTAACAGCGTTGAGAGTCTGGAGAGATTCAGACAATCAGACTTTAGAAGATATGTATTAGCAATTTAGGAGATAGGAGCATGAGAGAAGTATCAGAAGAGCAACTTAGAAAATGGATAAAGCTAATTCAAAATAACAATAAACCGTGTTATCAGCGTTTAGGCTATTTACAAAGAGAACTAGAGAGACTATTAGAAGATACACATTAAAAGAGTTGCTAAGGGAGATGACTACCAATCTTAACCCCTTAGCTTATCCACATTATAAAAATGTTTGAAAGGACAAAGAATGATAACTAAAAAAACAAAGAAACACAATACCCCAGCAACCACCAAACAAGTAGTCAAAGCAACGAAGAGCAAAACAGTTAAGCGTAAAAAGAGTGGAGTGTTAAATCTCGTCTTCTCTCTTAGTGGTTTTGTGGTGGTGGTTGGGTTACTTTTAGCCCTATTTATTCCCACTTTTGTAGAAGCGTTTGAACTCTACAACCCAGCATCCACATGTAACGCCCAGCAGTCTTTAACCATGGGTACCAAGTGTGAGCCGTTGAGTGGTCAAGCGTTTGCACTATGTGAGCGTGAGACACTACAGCAGTTCTTTAAATGTGTGACCGGTAAAGGGGTAAAAGATGGCAAGTAAAAAACCACCGATTAAAAACGAAATATTGGCAGATTATTTAATTAGCAGTTCCCACGATTTAAAAAGTATCGGTGGGTTATTGGTAAGTGGGGTTATTTCCACTTTTGG
>JAHJJU010000089.1 GCA_018822805.1 bacterium | reverse complement strand
TATTATTTTTAATTTTAACTAAAAGTTAAAGATGATACAATATTTTAATATTATTAATTAAGAAAGGTTGAAGATGAATTCAATTTTTAAGAAACTACTGTTTGTATGGACTCTTTTTTTTACAAGCTTTCTCTATGCAGATGGGGTTGTTACTACCATTAATATCTCCAATGCTACTTCGGTAAATGAAGCCGATGCAGGTAGTACAAAAATGAGATTTACGGTAACGTTAAGCGATACACCTTTTTTATTTACAAAAGTAAGCTACACAACCTCTAATGGTTCAGCTACAGCAGGTAGTGACTATGTTGCCAAAAGTGGTGACTTATGGTTTTTGGCTTGGGAGAGCAGTAAAACCATCGAGATAGATATACTGGATGATACTGTCGACGAAAATAATGAATACCTCTATGTTAATGTAAGTACCACAGCTACCGGATATGAAGTTGATGATGGACGTGGATATGGATATATTATTGATGATGAAGCAACACCTATAGAAGTGCGTGCATATAATCAAAGTATCACGGAACAAGACTCCGGTACCAATGATATGAATTTTAAAATTTATCTCAACCAACTCGCTCCTGCAGGTGGGGTTACAGTCACCTATACTACCTCAGATAATACAGCTGTCAAAAATGATGATTATATTGAAACTACCGGTTCCGTGACCATTCCTGAAGGTTCATCTTATGTTTATGTTTCTGTACCTATTGTGAGTGACCTCCTACCTGAATCACAAGAAAGATTTTATCTTAACCTTAGCAATACGAATGTAGGAACACTCAAAACTACGAGGGTTAGTGGCTACATCAATGACAATGATGCCATAAAAGTAGACATTAGCAGTTCCGATGTCCAAGAGGGCAACAATGGCGACAGCAATAAAATGCCGTTTAGAATATTTTTAAGCAAGCCCTATCCACTAACAACACCTCTCACCATTACTTACCAAACACAAGATGGCTCTACACCAAGTGCTACAACCGGTCTGGATTATACAGCTAAAAGTGGTTCGGTTACCTTTAATCAAGGAGATGTAGAGAAGCTGGTCTATGTTGATATCATTGGTGATGATGATATTGAGCCTGATGAAAACCTAAAAATGATTATTTCCGGTAGTAGCTATATTATTGATGACAACAGTGAAAGTGAAATTCTTAACGATGATGGATCCTACCCTGGTGTTAACTTTACTACTACCCCTTTTTCAATTAATGAAGGAGATGTAGGGCAAAAAGATTTAGAGTTTACTTTTACACTTGATAAACCTGCACTCGCAGGAACTTCATTTAAATATTATACTCAAGATGATGAAGCCAAGATAAGTGACAATGATTATGATGAAGTTCCTCTTACTACCTATACTATTCCTGAAGGTGAAACGCAAATCCGTATTGTCGTTAAAATCAATGGAGATACAAGCATTGAACCTAATGAGACCTTTTATCTAAAAATTCAAGATGAAGTAAATATTAATGTTACCGGTCATACAGCTGAAGGGATTATTTTAAATGATGATGGAAGCTACCCTAGTTTAACCTTTGAACATAATTCCTACTCTATTTCAGAAGGAAACAGTGGACAAAAAGATTTAAACTTCACCATGATTCTTGACCAACCTGCATTGGCAGGTTCAGCCTTTGATTACTTTACACAAGACAGTACAGCCCAAACTTCCGATAGCGATTATGTTGCAATTCCTACCACTACGCATACCATTCCTGTGGGTGCCACCCAAATCACCATTCCTGTTAAAATTAACGGAGATACCGAGATAGAGAGTGATGAGAGCTTTTATCTAAAAATCACCAATGAGGTCAACCTTACCTTTTCAGGCAGTCAACAAACAACGGGTACCATCTTGAATGATGATGGAGATTACCCCACCATTCGTTTTGACCAAAATAAATACTCTATAGTAGAGGGAGACAGTGGCGTTAAAGATTTAAACATTACCTTTACCCTTAATGCTCCTGCCTTGGCTGATACACAGCTTGATTACCACACCCAAGATAGAACAGCTCAAGATGGCAGTAACTCCTCTAAAGACAGTGACTATGTAGCAACAGCAGGAACCCTCTTTATTCCTAGTGGTAGCACCACAGCTTCTATTCTTGTCCCCATTAATGGAGATAAAAACATTGAACCTGATGAGGAGTTTTATTTTAATATCCGAAATATTGTGAACCTTCAGATGAGTGTTACCAAAGTGAAAGTGACCATTGAAAATGATGATGTTCATAATGAAGAGCCTTTTATTTGTGATAACCATATGTACCTCTCTAGTAGTATTAAACGAGGAAGTACTGAAACGGGGAAAATGTGGTTACACCGAATTGATACAGGTAAAACCCCATTTGGTTTTGAAGTAATGGATGATGTAGGGGAACTTAAACTCTACAATGCACTTGCCTACTCTACTGATGACAACTACATCTATGGACTCTATAAAAAAGAGCTGATTAAATTGAGTAAAACCGGAAAAGTAATCAGTTTGGGAAATATTCTTGATTTACCGGCTATCTTAACCACCAAACAGCTCTTTGCAGGAGCTATCTACAATGGTGAGTACTACATCTCCGGACCCGGGGTTGATTATGATAAGATTTATAAAATCAACTTGCTTGATAAAAGTGTTTCCGAAATCACACTCAACACAGCCATTTCACTACTAGACTTTTCCTTTACTCCTGACGGTCAATACCTCCATGGAATTGTTGATGGGGGGAGAATGGTAAAAATTGATGTAGATATGAATAGCACCGATTTAGGTAAAGTTAACTTTATTGGAGAAGCCCATACAGGGTACCAATTTGACTCCTCTTTTTCAGATAAAAATGGACGTTTTTTTGCCAATGATAGTTATGGTCATGGATTTTTTGAATTTGATTTAACCACAGGAACCAAGCAATTCTTATCCGATTCACAACCTGCCGATTTTAATGATGGAGCCAACTGCCTACTCGCTGAATTGGTCTTTAACGATTATGGTGATGCACCAAGTTCTTATGGAACCCCTAAACACAATATTGCTAACGGGGTATTTATGGGAAGTGAAGTTGACCACGATGTACACAGTTATGCAGATATTACAGCCACAGGTGATGACCTTAATGGTATTGACGATGAAGATGGTGTCACCCTTATCGATGGCAGTGACCTTAATGGCAGTTATTTTGCACTTAATACGCTTCAAGAGCTCAAGATCAAAGCCTCTAAAGCCGGATACCTCAATGTATGGCTTGACTATAACATTAATGGTGTTTTCGATACAGGAGAGAAGATTATAGATGCAAAACTGCTTTTGGCAGGAGAACAAACCATTAGCTTTACTGTTCCAAACGGTCTGGTGGTCAATAAAACAACCTACATACGTTTTAGATTTTCATCAACACAAACGCTTGATGCCACAGAAAATGCTGCCGATGGTGAAGTAGAAGATTATGCCATTAAATTTGGTACAGCCTTTACCCCATTAAAAGGTACCTTTAACATCGAACGTACCAACAGTGGAGCGTATGCCATTGGTTTGGACCAACGAAATGCATGGTACACCCAAATCGTAGGACGTGATTTTGACTACTCGATTCTTTTATACGATGAGACCTTCACAACAGCACAAGAGATGGACAACGTTACGGTTAAAGTAGAACTGGTCAATACCGAGAGTAATACAACGCTCTATGAACGTTATGCACATATTAAAAATACACCTCCTCTTGATCGCATCGATAGTGTTTCAGGGGTGAATGCTCCTATAGATGATTTAGCAACCTTACCGGCGAGTAAAGATGTTCATTTTAGAATCTCTTATGGAGTGGATGATGCCGACGGTATTATTCAAGCTGATTGTGCAGGTGACCCACAAGTATGTTTCAACAGCTTTACAAAGACCCGTACCGATTTAGCACAAGACAACTTTGCCATTCGCCCGGAACAATTTAATGTGCGTATTGCCGATGGAGACACCGTACTGCCCTCAACACCTAGCCCTTTACGTTTGGCTGCCGGATACGACTATAATCTTACACTTATTGCCGGTCAATATAATGATGTAACAAAAGCATCCCCTGATTATAATGCGTCTATTCCTAGAATCTTAAAGTTTATCGGTAGTATAAACTGTGCCAATCAAGAGGACAACGTTACGACTGAAACCTTGAGAGACGGTCACACTATATCGGACAGAAACTCAAGCCTCTATAATCCTTTTACCTTTGATAATGTCGGGCATTATACCCTGCTGAAGTTTATAGACAAAGAGTGGACAAAAGTGGACTGGAATAAAGTTGTACCCGATTGTATAAAAAACAGCACTGAAACACCAAGTGATGCGAATCTTCTATCGGGTTGTGACATTGCAGCACCTGATGATACAAACATCTCATTCTATCCACACCACTTTGCCGTGAATTTTGCTATGAATAATCTTCCTAACAGTGGACACGATAGCTTAATTTATATGAGTGAGTTAAATGCAGGGTACAACGATGTAGCCGTTCAGTTTGAAGGGAACATCACAGCCAAAAGTGAAGGGAACATCACCACCACAAACTTTATAGATGGCTGTATGGCAGAAAATGTCATTGTTGCACCCGATGCTCTGATTAAATCCGAAGATGGCATTAACCAACTTTTACGCACTTCACATCAAGCCAATTTATCACCCCAACGTGCTAACGTTAACATTCGACGTATGGTACGCTTTAATGGTGATGTGAATGATACCCATTTTGCAAGCATCAACTACTTTACCAATGGATTGACCATTCCTGCAAGTAAATTTCTTGTGGGTAATAACAACGGTTCCATGACTCTTGATTTACGATACAACATCGACAAACATCACTCACGTACCATTAATCCGATACACGTTAACTTTAACAGCATTGCCATAAACGCTATTGATGCACAGTCAAGTGCAAACGGCATTGTCAACTACTACACTCCATCAGGAGGACAGCAATTTACGAATAATGTGCGAAACTTCTATTTTACTCAGGTGGCACCTGACGATGTTATCTATCACCGAGTCAATGTGGATGTTTCACCAACCATTCGTACGCCTTTGAATGTTGAAATCTTTTGTGATAAAAACTCTTCCTACTGCGATGAAACCAATCTTACTGCCTACACCAACATAAACTCAAGTCCAAGAAGAGATGCAGGTTGGTACCTTTCGACAGGTCATGACAGCAACAATGACGGTCAAGTCATTCAATTGGATGATACTCCAGATATTGTAGATATTGCACCCGATGAGAACATTACCTTTGTACATGGACGAAATGGTCTGGTTATCAATACCTTTAATGATTGTGTTCCTCCATTTGAAACAACGGTTGTAACCATTACTCCAAGTCCTGTTTTACAATACCATCCGAACCCTGCGAATAATGGTCTACCAACGTATGAAATACCATGTAAGAGAAATCCATCAGCATGGTCAGGTCTCGGTGAAACAGGGAATATTGTCGAGACCAATACCACCACGAACACTGCCGGAAAGATTGATTGGTAAAAATTAGATTTCTCTAAACATAAAACTTAATTAAGTTTTATGTTTAATTTAAACTCCTTATAATTAAACATATCTTATTCTATACTTAAAATATAAATCTAGTTTGGAATTTAATAATGAAAAAAATTTATTACTTGTTTTTATGGATAATTGCTTCATTTACATCATCACTTCAAGCAACTTCTATTCCTGTTCTTAATGGAACTTTTGATTGTGGTTGTACAGACTATGCGTACTGTTCAGCAACGAACTGGACACACCAAAACCTAAACAGTGCCTTTGCTTATTGTCAAACGAGTGCTCATGTAGCAGGAGGTGGGGAAGTCAATGGTGGAGATGGATTTTTAATTTTGGGTGATGGTACCACCACCTACCAAGACATAGCCGTCTCACAACCAGGAGAATACAGTGTCAATTATAGAGAGGCTGAACATACAGCAGCTGCAGGAACCGTCTATATTGAATATTTGGATGCTAGTAAAAATGTACTCAAAAGTGTCTCAAACGATTTCATTTACCCTTTTGTCTATGTAAGTGAGGGAGGAGCTGGTGTACTCTCTAATAATAAAACTTTAAATGGTGGAACTTCACCTGCCGGTACAGCTTATGTACGAATTAAATTTTATGGAACTAAGGGGACTAATGGTTTTGCAAAAGTGGATGATGTCTCTCTTAGCTATCAGGCACCTTCAACACCGGCATGTTCAGCTCCGGTTGTAACAAATGCTAATGTCTGGCAAGATCAATCAGTTGCTTGGACACATAATGCCAATGATCCTACGGGTACCAGTTCCAATCACACCTTACCTTCAATCGATAATAATACACTAATCAGTTCTGCATCCAATGAAACTCTTGGTGGTTTAACCGGTAGTAATACAGGTCATACTAATGAGGTTCTTTATATAAATAGTAATGCAGTACCTAGTAGTCAATCAGACAGTACCTATGTTCAATACAGCTTCACAACTCAAGCAAACCTGAGTGAAGATCATTACCTATACGGAATAGGTATGGCAGTATACAAATACGGTGCTTCTGAATGGAATTATAGTGGTGCTTATCAAGTTCAAGTAAAAATTGCAGATAATGCCTCATTCAATTCACCGACAAGTCTACAAACATCACCCATACAAATCAACCATAATAGTCCTACAACCGGTGCAACTGCTACTACTGTTGACAATACATACTATTTTAATCACTATGACCTAGAAAATGGTTATACTCTTCAACACAATACAACCTATTATGTACGCGTATATCCCTACAATATGACCAATACCGGTAAAGCAAACGGTGTAACCGGTAAGGTTATTTTTGATGATTTTAAACTCAAAACTTATAACTGTAATACCACTCCACCTCCACCTTCAGGCAATACCACTTGTGGTCTGGTCACAACCTCTATTATGCCTTCTGGAAATATAAATGATGCAGGTAACAGTAATAGAGCTTCTGTTATTGCCTTTGACTATGAGGCAAGAGGAACAGTGGATACAGCTCCTACACCTATCAGCTTAGCCATGGCAAATGAAGTAGGAACCGTTTGGGGTAAAGCCTATAATGCAAACAATAAAAAACTCTATACTTCTGCGTTTCTTCGTCGACATGCTGACCTCTCTCCTGATGGTTTGGGTGCCATTTATGAGATAGATGTTGCAAATCAAACCCCTACATTATGGATGAATTTGAACTCTACTACCCATTTAGGAGCTTCAGCAACACTTTTCCCCAATGAAACAGCAGCCAACAGAGGTTTAAGTTCTCCATTTTCCCCAAGTCATGATGTTTGGGCCTATAGTCGTGTTGCAAAAGAGGGTCTTGGTGGACTGGATTTATCCGATGATTTCACAAAAATGTATGCCATGGACTTAACCAACCGTCAACTCTTAGAGATTGATACAGCAAGTAAAAGTGTTAGTAACCGTTACCCCATTACCAATCCAGGTTGTGCTGGTGGAGCTGGTGATGTTCGACCATTTGGTGTGGACTATTTAAATGGTGAGGTTTATGTGGGGGTTACCTGTTCGGGGGAAACCAACAAAAATGATAGTGATGTTGATGCCTATGTAATGAAACTAACAGGAAGTAGTTTTACGCCTGTAGTTAGTGGAGCCAAAGGCTTTACATGGGCAGGATATTGGGATGATGACCCTTATGCCTATGGCTCTAGCTGTGGCAACTTTAAATTTGGTCTTAAAAATGCCTATGTTCCACTAATTACCAATATGGAAATTGATAGTAGTGGCAATATGATTATTGGAGTAACCAGTCGTAACGGTTTTCGATTTGCTGAAGGAAACTATGCAGCCGATACAGCATGTACCAGTCTAATAACAGGTCATGAGAGTAGAGGTTTTGTACTTAATGCAATACCTTCAGGTTTGAATTGGGTTCTAAATGCTACTGAAACATGGAACACAGATAACGGTACTGAACAACATCACTATAAAGATGGAATATTTGCCCATTGGGGTTCAGGAGCCAGTGAAACCTATATCGGTGGTATGGCAGTAACAAGCTGTTCAGGAGAAGAGGTTGTTATAACCAACTTAATGGATGCCTTAGATTATGAAACAGCTGGAACACGTTATATACGAACAGCTGATGCTCAACAAGAGACTGCAGCAAATATTGGAGACACGGATTTAGCAACCTCTACAGCAAGTACCATGGAGCTTTATAGAGGTATGAAAACCAGTTGGGAGAAATCTGCTGGATTAGGGGATATTGAGTATTTAGATGCACCCTCTAACATAACTAATTTAGCTGAGTACCGTTTTGACTGTTTAGCTACGGATGAATATCGAGACTATTCAAGTCTCAAAAATTTACTAAAAACCAAAAAAAATGGTCAGCCTAAACCCAACAGTACCTTAATGTGTAATGCCATTGATGGATATGGAAGCAATATGAAAATCAAACATCAAGCACAGTATGAAATTAAAAATGGTTCAGTTTCATTTTGGTTCTATGATGCTGGTACGGTAAGCAGTACAGACGATGCTTTCAATAAAGGAGCTTTTTCCGTAGGCTTTCAACCCGTAAGTGGTACAACAGGAAAAGTGCGTGTCACCCTCGCTAATGGAAGTACCATCACCTCAAACCGAACCTATGATGCTGCTACACCAGAGTGGATTTATGTCACCCTGACCTTTGAAGAGAATGACAAACTAAAACTCTATTTAGATGCTGTATTGGAAGGTGAAGGTGCATATGACAACTCCTTTAATAATAATAAAGATATCTATGTTGCAGAGTTCTCTGGTCTTTTTGATGAATTTTATATGTTTGATGGAGCCATGAACCAAACCCAAGTTCAAGAACGATACCAAGGACAACTTCAAAATAAAAATTTAAATGGTAGTTTAAGAGATTGTAGTTGTACACCACCTCCAACTTCGACCATGGCTCTTTTTAATGTTGAGCGAACCAACAGCGACACGGTAGACAATGCTACCCAAGAGAGAAAAGAGGCATTCTATACCCAAATAGCCGGTCGTGACTTTAACTATGCTGTGGTTGCTTATGATACAACTGCCACCGATACAGAAACACCCATAGAAGACATTACTCTAAAAATAGATTTACTTGACAATAACGACAGTACAACAGAAAATATACTCTATACCGAATATATTTATTTTACAGCCGGTGATTTAAAAAGTAGACTGCCAATTACTCCTGTGGATGATTTACAAATCCCCAATGCAACTAGAGATGCACGTTTTAGAATTTCATTTATTCTTGACAGTAATGGTTCTATTGTTACAGGAAAATACGATAATGCTGTTGATTATAATGCAACAAAAATTCTAAACGGTGAAGACTTTGCTCATGCTAGAGACAACTTTGCCATTCGAGCAGAGAGTTTTTACATGGCAATAGCCGACGGGAACATGACACGAAAAACCAATCAAGATATCGACACAAGCCCGTTAAAACTTGCTGCCGGTTATGATTATAACTTAAATGTAACAGCACTGCAGTATCGAGCCGACAATGTCATCTCCCCTGCTCTAAACTATAACACAATTATTCCAAGAACTTTGACTTTTAAAAGTAGTAGTAGCTGTAATGATACCAACAACAGCATAAGCAATGAAGCCTTCACCAATGGAGAAAACAGTAGCAAATCGTTCTCTCTTGCCAATGTAGGTATCTATCAACTGCATCTTGAAGACAGTCAATGGACCAAAGTGGACTCAAACAAAACCATTCCTGACTGTACACCCAATATCTCCATTAACTCTGCTGATGGTAATACTTTATCAGGTTGTAACATCAGTACCATAAAAGATATGAATCTCTCTTCTTATCCCTATCAATTTAACGTCAGCTTTAATCAAAGAAATCTTCCTTCTAGTGGACATGATGACTTTATTTACATGAGTGAAATCTCTCCGACATACAACAATGTAGCCATTCAATTTGAAGGTAGTGTAACAGCACAAAATGCCATGGGAGCAAGTACATCAAACTTTACTTCAGGCTGTGTGGGTCAAAATGTTCTTTTAAAACTGGACGCTTCAACCATCTCTGAAGATGGGGTAAACCAAGCACTTCATACCACAAAAAATACTCCTGTTAACTTTACTAGAATGTTACGATTTAACAACGAGCCATTCGCAAGTGCAACCTACAATACATTCAGTCAATTGGGCAATGCCATTACCATTACGCCTAGTAGATTTTTAGATGAAAACAATGGTTCAACCCAACTGGATATTCGATACAACATCGACAAGCATCTATCACAAACCATTAATCCTATTGAGATTACCTTCAACAGATTTGACAGCAATTCAACAGCTTCAAACTCCATCGCCAATGATAAAGTAAATGTTGTTCCCATACCACACACCCCTCAAGGAAGTCAAAATCTTAGTAGTTTGGTACGGAACTTCTACTTTACACAAGTTGTACCGGATAGTCTTGAGTATCCTCAAATTCACTTTAATGATACACAAATCATACGGACACCACTAAATGTGGATATTTTTTGTAAGATAAACGGCAGCTACTGTAACGATAGAAAAGTTTTAACCAACAGTAATCCCAATAGCAGTCCAAGAAGAGACGCTGGCTGGTATCTGTCAAGCTTTCATGATGGACAAGCAGATGGTAATGTAACCGTATTTAACTCCATACCCAATATTTTAACCATTACACCAAGTACTCCTGTAACCTTTACCACCGGACGACATGGTGTGATTATTACTGAATTTGACAGCTGTGCCGGTCAACAAGAAAGTACGGTAACCGTTACCCCTCAAATGGCACTACGTTACCACCCCAATGCTGCCAATAATGGTCTACCGGAATACAAAGTCTCTTGTACCAATCAAGATCCATCTGAGTGGTCGGGAGTAGGACAAACAGGTAGTATTTTAAACATTCAACCCAGTTCTAACAAAGCTAGTAAAATTGATTGGTAACTGCAGCAACATCAACAAAAACATATAAAACTTAATATATAATTAAAAAAATATTCT
>JAHJJU010000088.1 GCA_018822805.1 bacterium | reverse complement strand
TTTATACTAATAATGATATAATCAATTTTTATCATTTATAATAAAAGGAGTTAATAATGAGAAAAATTGTACTAATGTCAATTTTAGTAAGTGGTGTGCTTTTTGCAGAAGGTGCTTTAAATCCAGATCAAATGAAAACAATGCAGTCTCTTGAAACAGCAATGGCAACGGTTCAAAAAGGTTTCTTGTATAACAATGAGAATGTTGTAGAGACTGGAATCAAAGAGTTAAAAGAAAAACTTGGAGATGTTAACTCATTTATAATTGAAAATGAAAAAGATAAAGAGTTTAATGCACAAGCTTATGCAGCAACAGAGACGGCAGCAATTAGCAAGTTGGCAGATGAGATTGAAACAGCCTATAAAGAGGGTAAAAAAGATGAAGCTTTGGCAACTTATGCTAAAACATTAAGTCGTTGTGTTGTATGTCATAAAGTAATTAGAAAGTGGTAACTCTACTACTTTTTTAAGATGGTTGGAGCTTAATCCAACCACCAAATACGTACATTTTTATTTTTAATTTTTCCACTTTTTAAACCATTGTATGCTTTTTTAATAACAGATTTATCAATGGCTACATAAGAATTTTTATCAAAAATATTAATTTTACCTATGTGTTTATTGTCAATTCCAATATCTTTACATAAGGTACCCAATATATCTCCGGCACGTATCTTTTTCTTTTTCCCTCCATCTATACATAGTGTAGCAACGGAACCTTGTAGATAAAAGTTTTTATTTGGTGTTAAGGTGTTAATATCTTTGCTTTGTAAATTTGGTTTAATCTCAGAGAGCTTTTTTAAGCCATATTCATCACAAAGAGTGACGGCCAAGCCACTTTTATCAGCTCGTCCCGTTCGTCCTATACGGTGCGTGTAATCTTCTGCCTTCATCGGTGTATCGTAGTTAATAACAATATCTATCGCTTCTATATCAAGTCCACGTGCAGCCAAATCGGTAGCAATCAGTATGGGTAATGAACCGTTAGCAAACTGTAACAACATCTCTTGACGTTCATATTGTTCCAAGTCACCATTAAGTGTGGCAACATCAAAACCTTTTTCATGCAACATCTCAGAGACTTCGGTGGTTTTTACTTTGGTATTACAGAAGACAAGTGCCAGTGATGGTTGGTAGTGTTGAAGGGTAGCAATCAGTGCTTTATCTTTGTTATCAACTCTATAAACCTGTTCTTCAATAGCTACTTTTTTTTCTTGATTCTCTATTTTTATCTCTATAGGATTTTTTAAAATAATTTTTGTTAATTTATCAATGTTCTCAGGATAGGTTGCCGAAAAGAGTAAACTTTGACGTTGTTTTGGTAGATTCGAGACGATTTTTAAAATATCATCGGCAAATCCCATGTCCAACATTCTATCAGCTTCATCAAGTATGAGCGTTTTAATTTCACCTAAATGTATGGTTTCTCTAGAGAAATGGTCAAGCAGTCTACCCGGTGTTCCTACAATAATATCAGCACCTTTTTCAAGAGAAGTAACTTGTTGGGTTAATGAAGTTCCTCCATAAAGGGTAATGACTTTTACATCCGGTTTATAACGCGCCAACTCTTTGCATTGACCAGCTATCTGCTCACAAAGTTCTCGTGTGGGTACGATAATAAGTGCTTGAGGAAAATGCTCATTATCTTTAAGTTTTAAAATAAGTGGAAGTGCAAAAGCCAATGTTTTACCTGAACCGGTTTTTGCTTGAGCAATCAGATCTTTTTGTTCAAGTATTTGAGGAATAGCTTTTTCTTGAATGGGTGTTGGATGCTGGTATCCTAATGATGTTAGATTTTCTAAGGCATCACTAGGTATAGATAGGTCTTTAAATGAGGTCACAGTAACTCTTTTTTAGGAATTATACCCAATAGCGAATCAAAGTAGGACCTCAATCCCGAAATGAAGAAAAAATCAGGCGATTAACAACACCAACCTTAAAGGAGATAAAAAGTTACCAAAAGTATCGTAATGTGGTGGAATTAAAAAACGTCTTTACTGGTCTAAGCAAAGGAGTGCATTATAAATTATTGTGGCTCTTTTTTCACTACCAATTTGAGAAAGAGTAAAAAAACTGTAGGGTGTTGGGGTATAAAAAAACCTATCTAAACCTCTAAAAACTCCACCCCATCTTTAGAGCCAATGAGTAAAAAGCTTCTAAGCTTAGGAACGGCTTTGACCTTATCCAATTTCTGATACCCTTCAATCTGTGCTAACCCCTCTTTTTTGACCTTTTCATAATCATCTTTTTGTTTTAACCACTTAAGCTCAAACAGATAATTATTGGGAACTTTTTCATCTCTTCCGATGAGTAGAATATCAGGATACTTATTATCAAGTTCAGGTTGAGAGTCAATAAAGTAAAACTCTGCAAAACTTAGAAGTGAAAGGGTAATAACATGAAAGTGTTTTTCATTAAAGCCGTAATGGTCTCGGTTGGAGAGGGTTGTTATGACGGTATTTAATTGT
>JAHJJU010000087.1 GCA_018822805.1 bacterium | reverse complement strand
TTAAATTAATATTTTAAATAAAAAATAAGTTAATGAGGTTTCTATGCACTATCATAATAATTATACGAACAATATAATCATTACATTTGAAATTCTCATGATACTTTTATCATTCCTACTGCTTAACAATATCAATACCAATAACAAACAACTTTACCAAATTGAAGAAGCTGAACATCAGATGATCGAATTGGCTCTAAGATTAAAAAAGAGTTCTCATGACTTAACTCAATATGCACGAGCCTATGTCGTGACAGGGAATAAAGATTTTAAAAATAAATATTTTAAAATACTAGATATCCGAGATGGCAAACAACCTAGACCAATAAACTACAGCGATGACTATTGGGACTTGCATCTGACAGAGAATAGCCAGGAAAAAAAATTTGGAACAAGCTTTTCCTTACGTAATGAACTGTATTCTCACTCTTTTTCACAAATGGAACTTGAACAGTTAAAACGTTCTGAAGACCATTCAAATAAACTAGCAGAAATAGAAAAAAAAGCATTTAAACTTTATGAGCTCAATACCACTTCTTCACAAAAAGAAGCCATTAATCTTCTCTATTCCAACGACTATTTTATAGCCAAGCAAAAAATTGTCTATCCTATTCATGAATTTATGAGTACCATCAACAAGCGAACCCAAAGTATTTTAAAGAATTTTCAAAATAGATCCGATCTCTACTTATATCTGTTTATTGTATTTTTAATCTTCTTTATCCTTGTAAACTTGTATATTGGTTATTACTTAAATATAAAAGATAAATTGCTCTTTACCGATCAACTCATTGCACAACGACAACTGATCATAGAAAACGATAAAAACAATGCCATTTTCAACCTACAAAAAGCCATTATTATCGTTAGAAATGACCTCAATATGTCCAAAGCCAATAGTGCCTTTTTTAATACGTTTGACTTTATTAATATTAAAGATTTTTTATCAAAACATGATTGTATTTGTGAACTTTTCATTGAAAAAGAGGGAGTACCTCATCTTACACCTCTTATGAATGGTCTATCATGGGTTGAACATATCAAAAAATACCCTACAAAGGTTCATGAAGCCTACATGCTCGATAAACATAATCGTGAAAGAATTTTTACGGTTGAAATAAAAGAGAATGTCTATGCCGATAAAACCATGGTTGTTTTTACCGATATTACAGAGATAAGAAATCAATACCACACCTTCCAGCGACTTTTTGAAACTTCAGCTGATGGTCTACTCATTATGAAAAATAGAAAATTTATAGCCGTTAACGATACTTTGGTTAAAATGCTCAACTATAAAAACAAAAGTGAGATACTTAACTTAAGCCCTCTAGCATTACTCCCTATCTTCAAAGAAGAAGGTCAGAGATCGAAAAATGGTTATAAATATTTAATGAGAAAATGTTTAGCTGAAGGTTCAAGTAGCCTTGAGGGCATCCATAAAAAAGCTACCGGAGAAGAGTTTTGGTGCGATATTGCTATGACCAAGATTAAAATCAAACAAGAAGATGCCATCTATATTCGTTGGAGAGATATTGATGAATTTAAAAAACTGCAATTCTCACTTGAAGAACAAGTCCAACAACAATCCAAAGCCTTGATCGCCCACTCTCGTCTAGCAGGTATCGGTGAGATGATGGAAAACATCACCCACCAATGGAAACAACCTTTAAGTATTATTTTAAATCTCCTGAGTTTATTAAAGTTAGAGCTAAAAGAAAATAAAAATTTAAACATTATAGAAGATCAAACCAAGTATCTCAACAAAACCATTGCTGATTTCAGCTCTTTTTCTAGCAGTTCAGAAAATGAAAAAATTTATTTTGATTTGAAAAAATCCATTCAAACAACTCTAAATATTTTTGAATTTCAAGCCAACACGTACAATATTCGTGTTCATACCAATATTAATACAACAGCGAACATTCAAGGTGAAATTGGTCAATTTAATCAAGCTTTATTGGTTATACTCTCCAATGCCAAAGATGCATTGATTGAACACCGAACCACAGAGCGTGAAATTCGTATAAGCACCAAAGAGAATAGCAATTCTATTATATTAACCATTGCAGACAATGGTAAAGGGATACCTATTGAAATTATCGATAAAATATTTGAACCCTACTTTACCACCAAATTTAAAGACAAAGGTACAGGAATAGGTCTAAGTATGACCTACAATATCATTAAAAAGTCTAAGGGTGAAATCAAAGTACACAGCAACGCAGAGGGAGCTGTATTTACCATAACCCTCCCAAAACTTAACATAAAGGAAACATCATGAAAATAAAACGCATATTAACCGTGGATGATTATCCACTAGCAGCTTATACGGTCAAAAAAACCATTGAAGCTTTTTCTAAACATAAATGTGACATATCAGCATTCGAAAATCCATTAGTATTATTAATCAAGTTTGAAGAGGACTTTGAAAACATTGATCTGGTCATTACCGATTTTGAAATGCCGGAACTGCATGGTAGGGAGCTCATCAAAAAATTACGAGAGATTAAACCTGATATCAAAATCATTGTTATCTCGGCATGGCTAGACTCTATCTCCGGACCAAATGATGATTTTATTGAAAAAGAGATTAAACAACTTAAACCCGATTACATTTTAAGTAAACCCTTCCCTGCAAACTGGATTGATAGAGTTGATGAAATTTTAGAGCAGTAACGTTATAAACACTTCATAAATATAAACTATCTAAGTTATAATAGAACATACCCATTATTAAAGGAAAAATTATGAGTCTATTTAACAGTGACAGTAAAAGTTCAACTAAAATGTTTATCAACCTTCCCCACCTTGCACCGACTTCTGAACCTACTAGAAACATCTCTAAAATGATTCCAGCAGGAGCAGGAGTTATCATCGATCTTGTTGCTAATGCTGCCCCAAAACTTATAGAAGAGGGGTTAGAACTGCTCTCTTCTACCATTAATAAATTTGCCCAACAAGATGTGACTAAAACCATTGTCAAACGCAATATAGATATTTTAGATGAGACAAAAATATCTATTCCTAGTAACATTACCCTTATCCGTGGTGACTTTGCAGAGAAAATAACAGGGAGCAAAGGAATACCTTTTGGAGACAATGGCAAACATCAAGCAACCTTTTTAGGAGAAGAAAAAGATAGAGACCTACATATTGAAATCGATATTAAAAAATCAAAAGATGAAAAATCTATCTGCTTTCAACCGACAAAATATTTTTATAATGGTGTAGACAGAGAACAAGACACCATTGACGAAATTGTTTTAGGTATTGCTTTTGTACCTGTAGACAAAAGTGTGGTGAATGTTGACTCATTCACCTTTCAAACTTTTCTACACTTTGAGAACCTAACAGCCCATACCCAATATGAATTTGGTTCAGAGGTCAATGGTTACGATGCCAACTATCAATCTTCATGGATGCAACCTGCCATTGACCCAAAAGTACCCTATACTTTGGTCATCGAAATTCAAGAGATTCGAGAAGGAAACTCCTTTGCGAAGCTCTTACAAACGGTCTATACCGAAAATAAAAGCTACATCAAAGAGGAGCTTAACGCTAAAATAAAACTGCTTGAAGCTTTAAAACCAGAAGAAAAAACGCCACCTGAAAAACCAACGGTGACGAAACCTTTATAAGTCTCCGGCCATCGCCGTCTGCACGATGTGAATGTCAGCATTTAAATTGGTTAATGCTGACAACAGCGTAAAACGCCACGCTTCCAAAATCTTCACATCGCTGTCTCCTCTGTCGATGAGCCGTTGTTTATAACTCTCAATCACCTCTTTAACCGAACTGTTGTTAAACGAACTTAAATTCACATAAAGGAAAGAGAAATTTTTTTGCTCTTTTAAAACATTTTTTGCCGTAGTAATCAAGTAGGGTCCCTCTTGAGAAAAAGCAACATCCGGATACTTCTCTTGAAAAAAATCTAAAACTTTATGCGATAACGCATAATCATAATTCTCAACCGTTACCTTACGAGACTCTTTTTTATTGCTAAACAAAATAAATTGATTCTCATGCTTACGCATCGCAGACTTTGGTTTATTGATACCGGTATCTACTTCACGTAACTCTTGTATCAACTCCAATACTTGAACATAACGTTTATAAATCGCTCTATCAGAATTGCTATTCCCCGATAAATTTCGAGGCAACAACACAAAAGTCATGGTATGTTCTAATGCCTCCAACTCCTCTTTAGAGCTGACCACCCCATAGGTATGTTTACGAACCGTCATGACATTATCATCCGAGTCCTCACCCACAGTCACTTTAGAAAACTTATCATTACCACTCATAGTGCTTGCTACAGGTTCCTCATCAGGAGCATAGTAAGCAACCTCTTCTTCCTTTACAATAGCTGCCGGCAGAGGTAGAGATGGCACAGTAATAACTTCCGGAGCATCGTTACTCGAAGCCTTATTCAAAGTCAATACAAAATAAGCCCCCAGAAGCAATAACCCAATCACGCCAAGAATTAATAAAATCTTCTTCATTTTTTATCCTTTTTAAATTTTCTCATCAAATAATTAAAGAGTTTTGCCAAGACAAAAGCCACAAAAATCAACGCATAAATGGTATCGGTCAACTCCAAATGGGGAAACAGCCACTTCAAAAGAAGAATAAAAACAATCAAAATAACCACAAACGGTATACTGACCACCGAGACACTGTTAAAGATTTTTTTCAAAATCCCCAATGAAAAAGGGGCATCATCATAAACCTCTTTAAGCTCTTCTTTCTCTTTTGAAACCATATCTATTTTAACACAGAGTTCTGAAATAGGAATCACATAAGTAATGTTCTTCACCGAATTAATCGCCTTGGTCACCCCACAAATATCACCGTTTAAAAAAACCGGTGAACCACTTAAACCATGCGTTAGGTGGTTTTGAAGCTCATAGGTATGTTCCCCATTTTGGTAACCACTCACACGGTTGGCATAACTTTTTTGTGAAGAGCTGTTGTCGTAATATCCCTCGACATTGACATTTTCACCAATACCAAGTTCATCACTAAAACTCACGGCTTCAATATCAAATGCATTTTTAACCTTTAAAACAGCCATATCACGTTCACAAAGTATCACTTCATGAATAGGGGTCAAACCACCATCAGGAGTATTGGTCAAATAAATGTTAGGATAAACTTCATTGTCACGGTTCAGCACCACATGTTTCGCCGTTACCAAGGTATGGGCATCTATGAAAAAAGCTGTTCCATTAAAATGCCCCTCATTATAAGGATCTCCAATCCAAACACGTACAATATTTTTCATCTCTCCTCCTTCTTTTAGTCTATTGAACTCAGGTTATTAAATAATACCACTTAATCAACGTAATCCAGTTTGGATATTTCTTAGAAAAATCCAACTTCTCATACATCTCAAAAGTCTCTTTAAAGGGTCGTTTTTCACTCGGAAAATAGATCGAAACCCCATGTGCATCACGCATACGATGCCCCAAAGTAGCGTTAAATATAATCATCTTTTCCAAAGAAGCCAACAAGGCATCGGCATACGGCTCCAACACCTCTATAGTCAATCGACGCTTAACCTTTTTGACAAAATCTACCAGATCAATGTAGTCACTCTGTCCAAACATCTGAGCACTTAAAAAGGTATATTTTAACGCTTTTCTATCGCTTATAGTCTCACGTAAAACCTTTGCAAAGCTGTCAAGCTCTTTGGCAACGTGCTCAACCATCGCTAAATTATACGCCGACTGTGTAACATCATAAGACGCTCGTTCATAGTAATCAGCATAAAACTGCACCAACTGTTGACCCATATCATGAGCACTTTTCTCACTATTTAGCTCTTCTAAAATCCGAGGATAGTCCCAACCCGTAGCCGGTTCAAGATATTGTGAACCTACAACCACTTGGGCATTATCTTTAAGTTGATAGGCTATTTCAAACATTCCCATCAGACAAGCATCAAAACCTAAAACATCTATTTTAACAGAAGAGTTTAAAGCTTTCTGTAACTCTATATTATCTAAAAAATCTTTAGCTGAATCATCAAAAGCAATGGCAATCTCTTCAACCTCTTCTTTGGGAACAAAATAGAGCTCACGTTTCCCTTCATAAAAGTCACGATCATCCACCCCTGAACCATGTGACCAAATCACCACCATCAGTTTGTCCGAAGGATACGCTTGGGCTGACTCTTCTATAAAGTTTTTCAATACCAAAGGGTCACCGGCATTGGTCTCACCCAAACGTTTTATCTCGGTGAGTACTCCAGCTTTTATATGATAACGAAGGGTCTCCTGCACATCCACAAACTCCCAACGATCCAACTGAACAATCACATCAATATCGCTAGAGTAAGAGCCTTGACGCAGACTCTCCAAGTCATTTTCGGCTGCATTATTTAGATTGTTATCAGCTGCCATGTAGATAAGTAGGGTTAGGGTTGGGTTCATTTTTGACTCCTGTAGGGTGCGTTTCCCAACGCACCATCTGTTCAAAATTTATACTATTTGTTTCTTTATTCCTATTTAACGGTGCGTTGGGAAACGCACCCTACATTTTACTACTATCCAATTCCTTCAATCTTATCAGCATAAACACGAACCAGTTTATACTCATCACTCATTGCCAAAACCTTATCCCATATTTTATCAATAGCCTGATGAAACGCTTTCATCTTCATATTGCCCAATTTTATATGTATAACTTTTGGTGGAGGCGTATTCAAAAGAACAAGTTCTGAAAAGTCTGCATCTTTAGTTACAATTGTAAGCTTATTCTCTTTTGCATATACCCATATCTCACTATCTTTCATATGAGGATCTGTATCTATTACATGTTGATAAGCCTCATCTCTCCAAAGAGAAAAATAGTAAGGAAGATTTGCATCAATAATATATTTTTTCATAACCTACGCTATCTTTTGAAGTGAATATCTCTGCCCCATCAGTTGTGTAGCAAAGGCAAGACAACTCTGAATATCCTCTCTTGTAAGCGTAGGATACTGCTCTAATATCTCATCATAACTATCCCCTGCACTCAAAAATTCCAGTATGGTTTGAACAGTAATCCTCTCTCCTCTAATGGTTGGCTTACCATTACATATATCTGGGTCTATAGTTATATTTCCATTAAAGTATGATTGTTTTAAATCTTGGTTCATGATACTTTTCCTTTCTGATTTACTTTCACTTATTATACCAAATCTCACTTACACCCCAAAACCTCTTGTCCAAGCCCTACAATAAACCCAGACCTCCAAACAAACTTCCCTCTAACTTCTACAATGAGGTTGTCCCAATAGAGTCGGTATAAGAGTTCGTTATCGCTATAGGGGTGGGCATCACCCAGTTGTTCTTTGGTAAAAAGCATACAGAGGTCATCCTCTTTGTAGGCTAAAAAAAGCTCACTCTTAAAGTAGGATTCATAGATGAGTTTTTTCGCCTGTTGAGCAGTCTGTACCCTCTTTTCAAAACAGTATTCGGTCAGCTTTTGGTAACCACCCGTTACATAACTGTCCGTAGAAAAAAGTAACAAGGGTTTACTCTCTAACGACTCAAACACCTCACGGCTAAAGTTACTTTTTGGCTCACTTGGCTCTGTTTCAAACAGTGATTGGGGCATATCTTCCCAAATCTCTTTTAGGTAGCCAATCGGAATGGCATATGCCTGTTTACCACTGCTGTTTCTGTCCGTTGCGATACCGATGACTTGGTCATTGGAGACAATGGCTGAACCACTGTAGCCTTTTTCAATGCTGTAGCTGTTCTCAATCATCAGTTCATAGGTACGTATGGTTCGATTAGGACTATGAATCTGAGAGATATTCGCAATAGCACCCTGCAACGGTCGTTGCAAGTAGCTTCCACTTTTGTGGGGTTTGAACCCATCTAATGTAAAGGTGGTCTCTATTGTTTTATCTTCTGTAGAGAGGGTTAATATCTCTGCATCCATTAAACCCTCTACGCTTTTGGAGCCAAAACCAGCTTTACCTTTAAATTCGCATTGGCATTTCCTTTTGCCACAAAAATGTTTCCCTCGGCTGAAAAGCCAATGCCTATTTCAACTTCGGCTTTTTCAAGAGTCACCTCTTGATTTAAAGTATTGTAGGCATTGATAATCGGTTCAACACTCTGTACCAGCATTTTCTCTACCGTTCCCATCGAGCTTTGCACCTTGTCAACCATATCACTTCCACCCGATATCATTTCAATGTCACTTTGGGGAATGTCCACTTCCATCATCAGACCATTTTCCAGTTCAATTAATTTTTTGGACATCTTCAGCCCCTAATCTACAATGATTTCACGTGTAGCACTGTCCACTTCACCCGTTGGCTCTAAACCGTTATCAACTTGGAGTTGTTCAACGGCTTTTTTAGTTGAAATATCATAATATCCATTAATAAGAAGATCAAAACCTTTATCTCTTAGCTGAATTTGAAGGGTATACACTTCTTCATTTTCGTCCCCCAAAGAAGAAACCGGATAGGTACGAACAAGGGTACTTTTGGTTCTTGTAGGATTTTCTAGCTTTTCCCATACAGCCTCATCTACCATACCTGTCTCTTCTAAATTGTACGCTTTTTGATAATCTAAAACAGCTTGAAGCATCAACTTATCAAACACACCATCTTCGACCAGTTCAAATCCATAACGGTTTAGGTATCCCTGTACAATCTGCACGGAACGATTTTGCATACCAAAGGTCAATGTAAATTTTGGACGTTCTACAACGTTAACAGCTCGAGTAATACTTAAAGATTGAATCAGCGTCATGGTATTGGAGCCAACAATTCCATCAGCTTCTAAGCCATAGGTGATTTGAAAATCATACACAGCTTGATAGGTTCCATTACCAAATATCCCATCGACAATAAGGTCATACCCTAAGTTGTTTAAACGTTCTTGAAGCAACTGAACTTCAGGACTTCGATCTCCCAAACGCAATACAGTATTGTCCGGTTTTTCTTGAGTTGGAGCAGAAAATAAACGTCCTTCATTTGCCCATTGGTACATCTTCTCTTGACTAATTTCAAAATGCATGGCATCTTCTATGGTAAATCCTGCACCCCAATACCATCCATGTTTATTAAAAATAGGTGCGATTAAGGTTAATCCATATTGCACCAAATTGTTTCCTCTGCGATCTCTTTTCCCATCAATCGTTAAATCAATAGCAATGCCCCATGAGTGATTACTGTACGATTGTCCACCACGTACAGGACGACAAATGGCCATACCATTGGTATCCAATGCGTATGCCAACTCAGGGTAAACCTCCTCAATTTCACTAAGAACTTCTTTAAAGGATTCTACAGCCAAATCAAAACCATTCACATTGGTTTCAAAGTTAAGAGGCTTATATCGTCGTTTAAATCGTTGTTCCACTTTACCCGTGGTTGCTGTACCTTGGCATTTTGGTAGACCTAAAAGTTTTATTAAATCTCTATTTTTAGAACCATTCAAGCCCTCATTAATGTTATCAGGAATCTCTACCAAATCCGTAAACTCCATATTTGAATCGGCTTCAGGATATTCCTCTTCAACACTCGTTTCATCATCATCCACCGATTCCGTCTGGGGGCAAGAAGGGAGAGGATCAGTCCCATAAAAGTTATTTGCCTCTTCATCCAAGTTACCAATCTGTTTAAAGAGTTTTAGCCAATGAGGAGCTGCATCGGCTTGATTAATCTCTAAGGCAGAAAACACAGCAATCGCAAAGCCACTCATATTTGGAACCAATGGCAAGTAAACAGAGAGACCATGTGCATTATTAAAGTTCTTGGTTTTATTGTCAACAATCAATTCATTCAATCCGACTAAAAGCTCATCAGCACTGCTAACAATCTCAGGGTTGTTCACATAGTGTGCCTTGGTTAACGCAACAAAATGGGCTAAATCACGATAAATTTGCTCTTTGTTCACATAGTCAAAAGTTTCTGTTTTATCCACAATTGAAAGAAGTGCCCCTCTAACGTTACTTTCATTTCGTAAAATACTATGAGCAAATCTGTCCATAAGACAGACCACATGATCCAATTTATCGGTACGAATACTCGAAAGCGTCACTTTTAAAGAGTTCTGATTGGCATAAGAAGCGATAAAACTTCGTATTATCTCTTTAGAAATATCTTCATTACTCGCTGTTGGGTTGTTCACCAAGTAAGAGACAATGGCTGCATAATCCCAACCTTTCCCCGGTTCCAACTCTTCTGAACCGACGACAATTTCGGCATGATCTTTTAACTGATATGCCACTTCCATCATACCCATCAGACAGGCATCAAAACCAACAATGTCTATTTTTTCTCCCAAATCTTCAAACACTCTTTTGAGTTCCAAGTTGTCTAAAAAGTCTCGTGACTCATCATCAAAAAGTATGGATTTTGCTTCTACTTCTAAAAGAGGTGTAGCCGGTTCACCTCGGCTCTCTTTATACGCTTTCATTAACCCTTCAATGCGTTTCAAACGTAACTCTTGAGGAAAGAAAGAAGCCTGATTGGCCAATGTCGGGTTGGGGTTGACGGCACGAATGGTCGCTGCAGTGCCGGCTCGCAAGGGTGCCAATCGTACTCTAGAAATATTTTCAATCGTCGTTTCATTATTGTTGTATGCACCATATTCTTCGTCACGTGTACCACCACCGTGATTCCATAACACCACAATGTTTCGATCAGCATCATAATTTTCTAAACCCCACTGTAGAAACTCGGTTAAGGTATTGGCATCACCGGTATTGGTCTCTCCTAAATGAAGGGTCTCCTCTTTTATGCCATGCCGAATCACGAACCGTTTGGTTCCTGAATCCCGTGCCAGTACCGATTGATCTTGCTGTACCAAAATACAGAGATCATCTCCCGTATCTGAAACCGACATCATCTCCTCAATATCGGTTGTACCAAACGTATCCAAATCATTATCTCCTGCAATAAACACCATCAAATTTGTTTTCATAACTTTCCCTTTCACTCAACATTCATAAATCACGTCTTTAATTCTCTCGAATAACCTTCTTTCATCATTAACCTAGACAATAAACTTATCATTAAATTTACTTATTTTTATTTTATAATAATCCCCTTTATGGCAATGTTAATTTTAATGTCAATCATGAAACAAAATTTTTTATAAAGTTTTTTTATATTATTCTTTGTTGATATTTTGGGCTTAAACATTAAACTTTCTAATTAATATCTAAGCTCATCTTGTGTTATAATCGGTTATCATTAATTAAGTACATCTTATAATAAAAAGGATAAATAATGAATGTAATAAGAAGAATTATTCCCCTGGCTTCCCTTCTTTTATTTACTGCTTGTAGTCAAGTTGAACCTACGGTAACCTATGAAGAGAACATCCACCAAAAAATGAAAATTCCCTATGTTTTTGTACCACCTACCAATGCTTATCCACCTTATACACTTTTACATTATGTTGAGGGGGAAGGTTTTCAGCAAGTTTGTCAAGCGACTTCCATTCTCAACGTTGAGCCTGAAAAACTGCCACTCATTCAAGTAGAAAGTGACATTGCCAATACTGAGATTAGTAAAAACCATATGGGCGTCTACGGTGTACATTTGACCAAAGAAGAGATTGGTACGGCAAACATTGCCTATGGAAAGGTGAAAGAGGTTCGTGTATCGTTAAGTAATGGAAAACAGATCTCTATGCCTTCAGTCTCTATATCTCAAGCTTTTAAAAATATGGAAGAAGGTCCATGTGCTGATGACATTAGAGTCTTTGATGCCAATATTGAAAACTCTAAATTTTATATTCCGAGAGAAGTTTATAAATATACCATGAAATATTCTATTATTGACCAAGATGGCATCAACATCACAGCCGGATTATCATCAAGTCTGCAAAAAGTTATTTTAGCCAAAGCCGGAATAAATATCAGCGATACCGAAGGAATGAAGATAGAAGGAGAAGATCTTTTTATTGGATTTAGAGGAATACCGGTCAATCTCAATACTCCGGAAGTTAAAGCTTTACGATCAACCACTGTTTTAGATGTAACTGAACTGGTCAAACGTATAAAAAGTAGTAAATAAAAAGGGTCAAGAGATCGCTGAAGTGGTGGAAGTCTAAGCACTTCCACCTCATAAGTACTTTAACCTTATTGAACTAAGGTTGGTGCAGCTACAAACTCATAGCCTGCAGCTTGTAATCCCGGAATAATCTCTTTTAAATGTGTATCACCAAGATAAGGGTGATAATAGAAACTTGCAACCCCATCTCTCACCACTTTTAACTTTGTAGCAAAATGAATCATATCAGCAGGTAAAAGCTGTCGATACCCTGGGTTTGGTACATCTTCAATATTATGAATGTTCTCCGGAATAATGGTGATTCCATATGAATCTTTCTTAATGATATAAGGGAAAAACTGTCCTACAAATTGGTACTTTTTAGTAGGATCGTCGCTGTTTTCATATGGATAATACAAGACACGTGCATACTGAACAGGATAGATATCAGCAATCGCTCGGTAATGGTTTGGTCCTGCCATGTAGTGTGGAGCTTCCCATGCAAACGCCGTTAATCCTAAATCGGTTAAGACATTTTTTCCCGTTTGGATTCGATCTTTAGCCCATGTTCCCGAATCATTTTCAATCGGATAAAGGTAGGAATAAGAGAGGTCTGCATTTTCCACAACCCTCATAAATTCAAAGTCATCTCCACTCAATCCATTATAGGGGTTTCTAATTTCCGATTCAGGCTCATTCAAACTCTTATGATATTGATGACTGGTACCATGTTGAATAATATAGACTAACCCTTCATCAGACAACGATTTTAACGTCTGTCCTACAGTAGAATTCGATAAAAGCTCTGTGGTTGCCACACCATTGTTTTCAATCCCTAAAGGATCTTCATAAACAGGAATGGTCGCAACAGAGAAGGGAACCTTCTCTTTTTTCATATATTTTGCCACTTTATCTAAAGCACTAAGATCCGTTCGTGCATCCACATCTTCTAAACGCATAATCGCTTTATGGCTCTCTTCGTGAAGAATGCCCAACATATCATGTAGCACATCAGAAAATGCCAAATATCGATCCTCTTCAGACATGTATGAGAAGGGGATATCTCCTACAAACCAAAATTTACCCCCTTTAGTAATGTAGGGGCTAATCGGTGTATTGGTACCCGGTAGGGTTGAATAAGCTGTTGCAAAAGTACCGGCTTTATTGCTATCGACAATATCAATATAATTCAACTCTAACGCACAGGCATATCGATTGTTCCCTTCATTCTCACAAATAGAAAGATCAGCACCCGGGGTTGCAAAAGGGATAACCCCTTTAAATAACTCGGTGTTTTTATACTCTACTCGATTGTATTTCAACTGTTGTATGGAGTTAAAACGAAGACCAAACTTTTGATCAAATGTGGTATTACTTAAATTATTCTCTTTCCAAAATCGTTCTAAAGATTGTAGATTATAATTCATCCATACCACGGTTCGATCTTTGGTTGCGATGTCTTTATAAAAATCTTCATAAGCTTTTCGCTCATCGGATCCTTCTGCATAGTTGCTTAATGCAGCGTAGGTGCTTCCTATATAAAAAACAGCTTTTTTATCGTTCATATCATTTTCTACATACTCAATAGCCGGTTTAGAAACAATATTTAAATCAAAATGCCCCAATAAATTTTCAAGGAAAATTGCATTGGTTTTACCCACATGACCGTAAGCTCCGGCTGTATCGTATAAGATCAATGCCTTATTGCTACTCTCGGCAGACTCTACCACAGAGACAACTCTTTTAACCGTTACAGCTTGATTGTTACTGGCATCACTAACATTATAGCTTACATAGTAAGTACCAAGTGTCGAGGTATCAACATTCGTTGTTGTCGTGATGTTGGCTGAAATGTCACCGTCTCGGTCGTCCAAAGCTGTTGCACCGGTATCACTGTAATTTGTACCCAAGTTCACGGTTACTGAAGCATCACCTAAAAGCGTAATCACCGGCTTAATCACATCCGGTGCATTTGGGTTTACCAACATTTCAATGTTGTCCAACTTTACACTACCTCTAAGCAAAAAGGCATGTACCGATAAGAGTTTATTATCCCCATCAAACTTTTTCAAGTCGGCTTCGAGATCTCGTGTAAAGGTTCTCCATGAACCATCTTGAGAGTTAGAACCCAATCCAAAGTGAATGTAATCAGCACCACCACCGTAATCCACATCACTGGCTGTATAATAGAGGTACTTATACCCCTCTTGCGTACCGACACGAATGAAAACAACATAATTTTCACTTACCTTCATGTCCCATTTTAAAATCGTATGTGTTGTGTTGTTCCACGACTGAGCATCAGAAAATGACCCTAAAATGTATCCATTATCGGTTGAACTTCCATTCAAACTCATTACATTACTCTGTTTTGTGGCATCAAAAACCCGTGTCACCGTTGCACCGGCAGGATCAGCATCATAAATCTGCCATTTATTTGCACTGTTTGTAGCTTCTGCATCTTCATAAACAATGGCCGATGCAAAATTGGTTAAAAAAATTATTATCCAAAAAATAATGATACTTTTTTTGTAATTCATAAAGTTCCTTTTATACCTACTTAACTTTTTTTACTTAATTAGGTTCTATACTTCAACTCTTATAGTAACAAAAAATAGATAAGAGCATAATGTTTTTTTATATTTTTATTAATTATTTTATATTGTAT
>JAHJJU010000086.1 GCA_018822805.1 bacterium | reverse complement strand
GTACAATCCTCGGTTATAAGCCGGGATTCAATGCGACGAAAGGTTTTGAGTTGGCTGCGGAGTGGTATTTTAATAATATTTGTAACTACTCAGCACGGATGATTTTTTTGCCACTAAGGCGCAAAGGCACTAAGAAGCACAAAGAATTTATTAGTATAACTTAGTGAAACTTTGTGTCTTCGTGTCTTTGTGGCATATTTTGAATTACAATTTATGTGGCTGCGGAGTAGTATTTTAATAATATTTAGATAATTTACTACTACCTGAAGACTGATTTTACTACCGAATGATTTTTCGAGAACTTGATATAGATTATGAAAAATATTGAATGTAAAACTAAAAAATTTACTCGGCATGCAATTCAAAAAATGTTTCAAAGAAATATTACTAAATTAGAAATTGATAATGTTATCACTTCCGGGAAAGTAATAAAAGAATACCTGACAGATTCACCTTTACCAAGTTTTTTGCTGCTTGGCTTTAATGATAATCGACCACTTCATATTGTAATTGCATTTAATAAGTCAGATTATATTTGCATTATTGTTACGGTTTATGAACCTGATCCAAGGCTTTGGAAAGATAATTTTACAAGGAGAATTAAATAATGAAATGCCAATTATGTAAAAATGGAACAACGGAAAAAGGAAGTGTAACAGTTACACTTGAAAGAGGAATTACAGTAGTGTTAATTAAGAATGTTCCGGCAGATATTTGTGAGAATTGCGGTGAATATTATCTCGATGAAGAAACAACTTACAACATTCTATCTAAAGCAGAAACTGCCGCGCAAAATAATGCGGAAGTCGAAATTCTTCAATATGCAGCATAATAACAACATATGTCACGGATAAGGTGGAGCATACGACAACCCTCTCAGCGGGGCAAAAGAAGGTGAATTAATATGGACAAAATAAAAATATATTACAGCAAAGATAAAGATACAATTGATATTTGGTTTGGAAATCCAGATCATGAGGTTATTTCTGAAGAAGTTGGTGAAGGACTGATTCTGAAAAAAGATAAGGATGGTAAAGTCATCGGTGTCGAAAAAATTTATACTACTAAAACATTCAATGCTCAAAAATCTTTTCCTGTCGAATTGGTAATGTCATAATAACCTGCAGCACGAAGAAGACTGTAAAATTGTTTGTGTTAATGGAATTAGTTTTTCTTAAAAATCATCAAATCTTCCCTTAAAATAAATCGTTTTGCAACTGCCTGCTCTGGTAGATCGGGACAGATCACTTGACTAAAAAAAATAACAAATAATCAAGTATTATTTCAATAAATATTAATATAAATTTAAGTATAAAAGGTCTATTTTTGCGTTATTTTAAAGGCTGCTCCTACAGCTTTGATGAATGAAGAGCGTACAGCACCCTCTTCAAGAGCAGCATAAGCAGCAGCTGTTGTTCCCCCTGGACTCATGACCGAGTCTTTAATAATGGCAGGATGATTCGAAGCAATCAATGGAGCAAATCCTTTAAATAATGAGTTGGTAATGCCCACAGCATCAGGACGTTTCATTCCTTCTTTCACCAACCCATCCATCATCGCTTCAGCGACCAAAGTTAAAAGAGCAGGACCGGAACCGGCGATGGCTGTAGCAATGTCTACTTCTTTTTCACTGTCAACCCAAAAGGTATCACCAATGGCAGAAAAAATAGCAATGGCTTCCTCTTTTTTAGCCACATCACCTGTAATCACTGAGGTAGAAGCTCCAAATTTTGCAGCCACATTGGGCATAATTCGTACGTGATTCTCTGCAGGAAGATAAGTTTTTAAATCGTCTAATGTTGTTCCGGCTAAAACGGAATAGATACTCAATGCTTTACCCGTGATTTGTTCTGCCACAGCTTTCATGGCATAGGGTTTTACAGCCAAAAGAATATTTTTATTGCTGATATCAAAATCTTTTAGTTCATAAACATTAGCAGAAAACTCTTCTTTAATGGCATTTAGTTTTGAGAGATCTCGTGCAACAAATTCTAAAGTGTAGGTATTTTTTAATCCATGAGCTATTGCCATTGCCATTGAGCCCGGTCCTATAATGGTTAGAGTCAAGTTAAATCCTTATTTAATGATGGTTTTTAGCGATTATAGCAAAATATAATAGACTTTGAGGTATTATCTTTTCAACTAAAGGAGTTTACTAGTACCACTCAAACTTGGGTGTACTTAGTTTGAGTGGTACTAGACTCCTAAAATTAGATAGAAGGTTAATAATGAAAATAAGTATGAATGTTAAGCAGACATTGTTTGTAATCTTGTTTGCAACACTTTTTTTGGGATGTAGTGGAAAAGACACGGTAAAAGAGTATGATAAACCGGCACTCTATTGGTACCAAGCCATTGTTAAAGAGGTTGCATCATCAAATTTAGATAAAGCAGACAATTATTATATATCCCTACGTAGTGAACACATGCGTTCACCACTGCTTCCAACAGCTACGATGATACTGGCTCAAGCCCACATGGAAGACCAAGCGTACATTATGGCAGATTACTATTTGGATGAGTATTTAAAAAAATATGCATCAGGAAAGAGAGTTGAACAAGCAAAATTTTTGAAAATTAAAGCAGCATTTTTGGGGATTAAAGACATTAACAAAGATCAAAAGTTAATGATAGATACCTTAAATGAGGTAGAGCGTTTTGTAAAAGCGTATCCAAAATCGTCTTATTTAGCTGTGGTGCAAACCCTTAAAGTCCGTCTAAATATGGCACAATACATGTTAAATGAAAACATTGCAAGTCTCTACAGTCGTATTGGTAAAGATGATGCTGCAGCACTTTATAGAGATAAAAATGCCAACTCTCCACTGAACATTGCCGATATAAAAGCACCGGAAGTTGGTCTTGTAGATAGTGTATTTAATTAATAAGAGATAATAGGGGTTCTATGCAATTAAGTAATTACGATGCGTTTCCTACGCAAATACCAGTGATAATTGAAGACAGTTTGTTTCTTTATCCGTTTATGATTAGTCCTATTTTTCTTACGAAAAAAGAGGACATTGATGCTGTAACGTATGCTATGGAAAAAAATTCTTTGATTTTGTTAACCACAACTAAAGAGGGTTTCGAAGGTTCAAGAGAAGAAGAGAATGTACATAGAGTGGGTGTAATAGGTTCTATTATGCGTAAAGTAAACATTCCTGATGGGCGTGTCAAGATTCTTTTTCAAGGTTTGGCAAAAGGTGAAATTATTTCATCTATAGAAAATATGGTTGTCGATGAGATGACTTTTCAAAGTGCATTGATCCATTTGATAGAGAACAAAAAATATGACACTTTAACGGTTCAAGCCTTAGTGGGTATACTCAATGAGAAGATTAAATCACTTTCAAAAGTAAACAACAATATTCCTGCTGATCTTTTGAAAACCATTTCAGAGACCGATAATCCTTATCGTATTGTTGATTTGGTCTCTTCTTTGTTAAAGTTGTCAAAGTCTCAAGCTTATGTGATGTATGCAGAGGATGATATTGAACAACGATTAATGCAAGTCATCGATATTATTGCATCAGAGATGGAGGCTGCAAGAGTTGAACGTGAAATCCGTTCAAAAGTGCATACTAAAATTGAACAGACCAACAAAGAGTACTTTTTAAAAGAACAAATTAAAGAGATCAATAAAGAGTTGGGTGTTGATGCCCAGCGTGAAGAGGAGATTGCTGAGTTTAGAGGAAAGCTTGAAGCATTAAAACCTTATGTTGAAGAAGATACCTATAAGGAGGTAGGAAAGCAACTTGATCGTTTTACAAGAATGCACCCGGACTCTGCTGATGCCAGTCAAATTCAAAGTTATCTAGAGTGGGTATTTGAACTTCCTTTTGGTCAAATGACCGATAAAGATTTAAAAGTTTCAGATGTTCAAAAAGAGTTGGATAACGATCATTTTTCATTAGAAAAACCAAAAGAGCGTATTGTTGAATTTTTTTCAGTTAGAGAATTGGCTGAGCGTAGGGGAGTGACCTTAGAAGGGAATTCCGGAACCATTTTATGTTTTTGGGGACCTCCGGGTGTTGGTAAAACATCTTTGGCAAACTCTATTGCGAATGCTTTGGGTCGTCCATTGGTGCGTATAGCACTGGGTGGTATGGAAGATGTTAATGAACTTCGAGGACACCGAAGAACCTATGTTGGTGCCATGCCGGGTCGTTTGGTACAAGGGTTGATTACGGCTAAAAGTATGGACCCGGTAATTGTACTTGATGAGATTGACAAGGTAGGTCGTGGTCATCGTGGTGATCCAACAGCTGTACTTTTAGAGATTCTTGATCCTGAACAAAACAAAGAGTATCGTGATTATTATTTGAACTTTAATATTGATTTAAGTAAAGCGATTTTTATTGCTACAGCCAATGATGTGGGACAGATTCCGGCACCACTACGTGATCGTATGGAATTTATATCGGTCAGCTCATATACTCCGGGGGAAAAGTTTGAGATTGCAAAACAGTATTTGATTCCTCAGGAGTTGAAAAAACATGCACTTCAAAGTGAAGAAGTTGAAATCACCGATCAAGCACTAAAATTGTTGATTGATGAGTATACAAGAGAACCCGGAGTGAGAGGACTAAGACGAAAAATAGCAGGACTTATGCGAAAATCAGCACTAAAATTGTTGGCTGAAGATTCTGAAGATGCAAAAATACAAATTGATGTAAAAAATCTAGCAGAATTTGCTGATAAAAAAGTATTTGAGGTCTCTGCTATTGATAGTCAACCTTTAATGGGGGTGGTCAATGGTTTGGCATGGACAGCTGTAGGTGGCGATGTTTTAAAAATAGAAGCCATTAAATTACGAGGAAAAGGTGCTGTTAAATTAACAGGTAGCTTGGGCGATGTTATGAAAGAGTCAGCATACATTGCATTTTCGGTCATTAAAATTTTGGTAGACAATGGTATGTTAGAGATTAATAAAAAATTAATTCCTCTTTATAAAAATGAGAATGAGACCGTAGAGAGCATTGATGTAAGTGAGATCTATAAACGTTATGATTTGCACATTCATGTTCCTGAAGGTGCCACTCCAAAAGATGGACCAAGTGCAGGTATTACCATGGCTGTAGCGATTGCATCTATTTTGTCTGAAAGACGTATTGACAACCATGTAGCTATGACGGGTGAGTTAACCTTAACAGGGAAAGTATTGCCTATCGGTGGACTTAAAGAGAAACTTATAGCTGCTTATAAATCAGGTGTAACCAAAGCGTTGATTCCTGATAAAAATTATGAACGTGATTTAGAAGAGATTCCTGAAGAAGTGAAAAAAGCAATTAAAATCATTCCTGTATCGGTCATTGATGAAGTATTGGCTGAGTCCTTGGTATAGCTCTTAAATCTCCTAAAGAGGGTAGGTAAATTACCTACCTGATATGTACAATTTAAATTTAATGACTTAAAAATTTACAACAAACTATCAACACTCTCTTGAAGCTCTTCATAGCTTGGACCTTCAGGGAAGGTGTATTCCGTTACTCCATTTTTAATCAGTTGCATAAAAGGCAATCCTCCCGTCCAACCGTAAGTTTCATTGAGGAATAGAAGTAAATGCGTTGCTTCATCAGCTTCAATAATTGGGTAGTCCATCTGATATTGACCAATAAGTTGTGATGCTGTAGATGGATCCATTCTCTCTTGTGCTTGAATGGCTATAACCTGTAGACTTTCTCGATATTGATTATGAATGGTGTTGATGATAGGCATTTCTTCAAAACAATAAGGACAATCTTTTCCAAAAACTTGTAAAAGTACGATTTTGTTAGGGTATTGAGGAAAAACGAAACCGGTATTACGTTCACCAATGCTTATTCTTTGACCTTGTATACTTTGTAATTGATACAGACCTTCTGTACTTTCCGAGGTTGGGGTATCTTCTTCATAGTCTGTTTGTGGAATATGGGTATTTGGTTGACTTTCTGTTTCATAAGCAGATGTAGGGTTTTCATTGGATAGATTTTTTTGTACACAAGCTGTATGTACCAATATACTACCCAAAAGCATGGTGTGTAGAAGTAGATTATTTTTCATGAAATAGCCTTTATTATATAATTCGAGTTTAAAAATGATTTGCTTAATTGTAGCAGTCATACATAAACCTATGGTAAATCAGATGATATTTTGCTAAAATCATGTCTATGAAAGATAAAGTATTTAAAACCCCTATAGCAAAAAAATTTGAGTTTGATGAAGCTGTGGCTTCAGTGTTTGATGATATGTTAAGTCGTTCGGTTCCTTTTTATGATGAGGTACGTAAATTGGTAATAGCACTTATTTTAGCTGAACAAGAAGAGGGGAAAAAGGTACTTGATCTTGGCTCTTCTACAGCAAAATTCCTACTTGATTTACATTCTAAAATGGAATGTAACATGCATTTAAAAGGGATTGACAATTCACAAGCGATGCTGGATCGAGCAGAGCAGAAGTGCCAAGCTTTGGGGGCTGATATAAGCTTAGAGTTTGCAGATATGCTCACCTATCCTTATGAAGATGAAGACATTGTCGTCTCAAACTATACATTACAATTTATTCGCCCCATGCAACGACTGGAATTGGTTGAAAAAATTTATAATGGATTAAAAGGTACCGGTCTTTTTATTTTTTCCGAAAAAGTTGTTTTTGACGATAAAAAATTGGATAAACAGATGATAGATATCTATTATGAGTATAAAAAAAGACAAGGTTATTCAGAGTATGAAATCGCTCAAAAACGAGAAGCATTAGAGAATGTATTGATACCCTTTACAATGGAAGAAAATAGACAAATGTGCTACAAAGCAGGTTTCAAACAAGTAGATACCCTTTTTCAATGGGCAAATTTTACAACATTTATAGCAAAAAAATAGAAAGTAAATTTTAACTAAGGTATAATTTCGGAATTTATTTCGAAGGATAAAATATGAACTGGACACCAAGTTCTTGGAGAGCATTTCCTATTAAGCAGCAACCAACTTATGAAGATCAACAAGCATTAAAAAATGTAGAGTCTGAGTTAAGTTCATATCCACCACTTATTTTTGCAGGAGAAGCACGAACACTGAAAGCACAATTGGCTAAAGTTGGGCGTGGTGAGGCATTTTTACTTCAGGGTGGAGATTGTGCCGAGAGTTTTTCAGATTTTAGTACACTGACGATTAAAAACCTTTTTAAACTTATGTTACAAATGAACATGGTGATGATGTATACTACAGGTAAGCCGGTGGTTAAAGTAGGACGAATTGCCGGGCAGTTTGCAAAACCAAGATCTTCTGATTTTGAAGAGATTGATGGGGTAAGTTTACCCTCATATCGTGGTGACATTATCAATGGTATAGAGTTTACGGAAGAGGCTAGAACTCCTAATCCACACAACATGATACGTGCTTACAATCAGGCAGCTGCAACACAAAATTTGTTGCGAGCGTTCTCTAGAGGTGGCTTAGCAGATTTAAATGAAGTGCATAAGTGGAACTTAGACTTTATTAAAGACAATCCATTAGGAAAAAAGTACGATGAGTTAAGTGTAAAGATTGATCATGCTGTTAGATTTATGGCTGCATGTGGACTCTCAAGTGACAAAGTACCTCAACTGCATCAAACAACTTTGTATACCTCTCATGAAGCACTTTTGTTAAACTATGAAGAGGCATTAACCAGGGAAGACTCTGAAGGTGATAATAAATATTATGATTGTTCAGCGCATATGTTGTGGATTGGTGATAGAACCAGAGATTTAACAGAAGCACATATTGAATACTTTAGAGGTATTGAGAATCCTATTGGTTGTAAAGTAGGTCCTTCTATGGGAGAAGATGAGTTGATTCAATTGATTGATGCATTGAACCCTAAAAATGAAGAGGGACGATTAAATCTTATTGTGCGAATGGGTGCCGATAAGATCCAAGAGTTTTTCCCTAAATTGCTTAAGCGTGTACGTGATGAAGGACGTAATGTAGTTTGGTCATGTGATCCTATGCATGGAAATGTAGAGAAAAGTACAACAGGCTATAAAACCAGAGATTTTGAGAACATTTTATCGGAAGTAGAGCAGTTCTTTAAGATTCATAAAAAGATGGGAACCGTGGCAGGTGGTATTCACCTTGAGATGACAGGAAACGATGTAACGGAATGTACCGGCAGTCAGTCTTGTTCAATCACAGCCGAAGATTTAGCAAGTCGTTACCATACTCAATGTGATCCAAGACTCAATGCCAATCAAGCATTAGAGCTTGCATTTATGATTGGTGATATGATAAAAGAATAATTTTTTCTTTTTCTAATTTCTTTTGTGGGCTTTTAGCCCACGCTTTACCAAAAAACTTCCATAAATAGATACAAAAGCATGTTACAATTATAAATAGTAAAAATTATATAAAAGTGTAAAGCATCACTCTTCACTTTAAGATGATGGGATTATAATTAAACTATAATTATAAGGAGTTGGCATGGAATTACTTTTACTAATAACATTTATTTTACTTGTTCTTATTTTGATAAAAGTGTCGAATATTCTAAATCGTTTGGAACAGATAGAGCATTTGTTAAAAAAAGAGCCGAAAGTAGAAGTAAAACATGAAGTTTTAAAATCGGTAGTTGAGCTTATTGTTACTTCAGATGAACATTCTAAAATAAAAACGACATCATCACTTAAAGATCTTAACAAAGTAAAAGAACGATTGAAAGAGAGCAGTGTTAAATCTCCTAATCTTATTGAGCGTCTTACAGAACGTTTTAAAGAAAATTCGAAAAAAATTTCATTAGAAGAGCTTCTGTTTGGTAATATTATTTTAAAAATTTCCATTGTTGCATTTATATTGGGTATAGCCCTTTTCTTAAAATACTCTATAGATAAAGATTGGATTCCTATCTGGGGACGTGTACTCATTGGTATTGTTGTTGGTATTATGATGCTTCTTGGTGGTATTAAGATGATTCATAACCAACATAAACTCTTTTCAGAAGGTTTGTTTGGTGGAGGGGTTGCAGTACTTTATCTTTCTATTTTTGCAGCCTATGCCTTAGAAGGTTTTAAGTTTATAGATGTTACTTATGCCTTTGCTTCCATGATTGTTATTACCATCTTAGCAGGGATTATCTCTATACGCTTTGATGCAAAATCGACAGCCATATTTGGATTGATCGGTGGGTTTGCGACACCATTTTTACTCAATACGGGGTCTGAAAATTATGTGGGACTCCTAAGCTATATGCTTATATTGAATGTGGGCGTTCTATACATCTCTATCTATAAAAATTGGTCACTGCTCTCTTGGTTAGCTTTTGTCATTACCTCGCTTACGGCTTTAGTAACCGTTTGGGAAACTTGGGAAGATTTTACAGCACTGCTGCTGCTCTATACAGCATTTTTTATAATCTACTCTGTTGTTCCGTTTATTGCTGAAATTAGAGAAAAATCAGAGCGTTTATCAAGCCCATCGGTTCTTCTTTTTTGGGCAAACTTTGTGGTTGCTATTTTAAGTTTTTTAGCACTTTTTAGACAGTATGAGATCGCATTGATTTATTATACAGCAGTAACCGTTGTCTTGGCAGCGTATCTTCTTGTGTATGCCTCAATCCTTACAAAGAAAGGGGTATTGTTAAAGAATCTGTTTTACATTGTATTGGCTCAATCGATTGCGCTTCTGTTAGTGACACCTGCATTTATTTTTGAAGGTAGCTCTTTAACCATTTTTTGGGCTATTGAGTCACTAATGTTGTTGTGGATTTCCACAAAGAGCAATGAAAAAACTTATGCACTCTTTGCACTTTTGGGATTTGGCGTAACAATGTTACGTTATTTGGTATTGGATGTGGTGACCGATTATCAAATATTGGTTTACGACATCCATAATGTTCAAATCATGCTCTATGTAAAAAGCTTGGCTTTGATCTCTCTTTTTGTTATAGGTTCATTTTTTATGGCGTATCGTTTAGTGAAAAATAGCAGTTTAAATTTTGAGTACATTGCATCCGATTTGGTACGGGTTATTCTTTTTATGTGTGCATTTTTAGGAACCTATTTGGTTATGACTTTTATCAGTTCTCTGCTTTGTGAAGTCTATTCTATAGATATTTTTTCCATTATTTATATGCTTATTATTGCACTTTTTGGTTTTTTACTTTATAGGAGTGCTTATAGTGAAACAGCAAAAATTTTATATACTGTTTTTATAGGATTGATGCTCATAGGTTTTGTAGACAATATCTTTAGCATAAGTAGTTACAATACCCTGATTTCTCTTTTAAATTTTCTGGTCTTTATGGCTGTAGCAGGGTTTATTTATTCCATAGCGTTTAAAGATTCAAGAACTCATATTGCACAGTATCAGCTCAGAGATGTCATGTTGGGGGCTGGAGTAGGGTTATTGTTTATCTTTTTAAATGTAGAGATTTATCATATTGTAAAGTTCTATAGTCCTGAAGCTACAAAGTTTGCCATGACCCTGTTGTGGATTATTTTTGGTATAGTGCTTTTTGTTTATGGTATTATGAAAGAGGTCAATATCGCAAAACCGGTTGGTACGGTTTTAATCTTTCTAGCCATTTTAAAAGCATTTTTTGTTGATTTGGCAAATCTAGATTCTATTTATCGTATTGTATTGTTTTTAATACTTGGTGCCATACTGTTTGGTCTCTCTTATTTTTACCAGAGTAAACAGGAGAAAAAACAGTGAAAACATTTATAAAAGTAGGGTAGACATTTTACTGTCTACCGTGTATAGTCGATAGTTTATATTTATTGCAATTTATTAACAATGGCTTGAGGTAAGATACCTTTTTCAGCGTATTTTTTAGCTTGATTAATTCCTGCAAATTTCCAACCCTCATTTTCATTTAGAGCCAGAGTTTTGTCTGTATGATTAATAGTAAAGATATGATTCTCTTGATCAAAGTTTACATTACCTTTATCAGCCAACTCGTTTTGTAACATTTGTAGCATATAGGCTTCGAAATCAGCGTTATCCGGTCTAGGTGATTTTAACTCAGTTGTCATAGATGAAGTGATAATTGAAAAGATACCCATATCATACTTTTCTGTAGGTTCGATATGGATGTGCTTGACAGTTTTAACTTTTGGTACTCGCCCTGTTGCATAGGCTGCTGTTAAAACTTCAGTCATTTTTTCTTTAGGCACAACCGTAAAAACCTTAGGATAAACAAAGTTTATAAGTTTTGGGACATCATTGTTAAGTGTCGCCTCAGTGTATTCATTAAGGGCTCTCTTAAGCCCTTTCATCTCTTTTGTATCACTAGCCAATTCCATTATAGAATTAGGGGTTGGATCTGTTGTACAAGCCGTGGTAAAGAGTAAAGTTATCACCAATAATAGTGTTTTTTTCATTTTGTTCCTTTGTGTTTGCTGTTTATTATACAGTAAGATTGTGATATTTCAGTGATTATCTATTAATTTTTCTTTCCTAACACATCTACAATTTTAGTGACAACCAAGTCTGAAGTGACATTCAGAGAGGTTCGTGCCATGTCTAAAATACGGTCAACAGCGACAATAATGGCTAAATATTCTACAGGTAAACCCACTTGATTTAAAATAACCACCATCATAACCAAAGAAGCAGAAGGTAGAGCAGCAACACCCACACTTAGAGCTACCACAGTAATACCTAAGATAAGTTGGTCACCAAGGCTCATGGAAACTCCTGCCATATTGGCGATGTATAAAACAGCAATGGTTAAGTAGGCAGCAGTTCCATCCATAGATACTGTGGCACCCAGTGGCAGTACAAAACCGGCAGAGTCTTTACTAACACCCCCTTTTTCTTGAACCACATTTAAACTGACCGGTAGCGTGGCTGCACTTGAAGCTGTAGAGAATGCCATGATGCTGGCCTCTTTAACAGCATTGAGGTATTGGAAAGGGTTGATTTTAGCAAAGAAGGCTAGAACCATTGGCAAGGTAACAAAAGCATGAATAATCAGTACGCCTAAAACAACCAAGACATACTCCCATAAACTAAAGATAACATCAATACCTTGTTTGGCAATGATATAAGAAATCAGAGAAAAAACCCCAATTGGTGTTAAGTTAATGACCCATTTCGCAATGTGGAACATCGCCTTGTTAATGGCTGTAAAGAGGTCAAAAAGTACCTCTTGATGTTTTTGTTCCAGTTTAAATGAAGCCAATGCTAAAAAGATTGCAAAAACAATGACTTGCATCATGTATCCACTTGCCAAGGAGTTAAAAACATTCGAAGGGATAAAGCTCATAATCATGTCATGAAATGAAAAGGGTTTAATCTCGGCTGCTTTCGCATACTCTAAACCGGAAGAACTGATAGGTTCACCGATAGGAAAGATATTCATCACGATAATGGACAACAATACAGAGAGGGCTGTCGTAAGTAAGTAGAGACCAATGGTTTTTAAACCAATGTTTTTTAGTTTGTCCACGGAGCCTAATCCTGTTAAGGCTGTATAGATTGAGGCAAAGACCAAAGGAACCACCAACATCTTAAGTAGACTTACAAACATATCTCCGATGAGTTTTTGTTCTAGAGCTATTTGAGGCAATAAAATACCAAACGCAATTCCAAGTAGGATTCCTAAAAATACTTGAACATTTAATGACTTTAAATAGTGCATATTTTTCCTTTTTTATTCGTAGATGTATTTTAACGGTTAAGTGGTTAAAGAAGCCTATGTGCCTAAAAAAAGATATTTTAAAAAAAGAAAATAGGTATGAATGGTTATAAACTTAAATTTATATAAAATATAAT
>JAHJJU010000007.1 GCA_018822805.1 bacterium | reverse complement strand
TTTATTTTTTTTATTTTTTTTATTTTTTTTATTTTTTATTTGGTCGGTCAACTCAAACAATTAAATCTTCTCTTCTCATACTCCACCCAGTGCAATAAATGCACAAGCTCACTAAGAGTAACAGAGCAAAACATACCCTCTTTTCTGTTCTCTTTTAGGGGTCTAAAAAAGCCACAACTAAGAAGAGGGCAAAAAAAGGGCTTATTTTTGAGCATAAAACAAACCCCAATAAAGCATTATATAATGGTAGTTCAGAGCAGTTTTTAAGAGAGGTGAAAATCAATTTATATTATTTTTAAAAAATATCGGGTTTCTTAGAGGGGTATTTTATGGGGTTTTATGTGGTTTTATGTGGTTTGGTCATTCACAAAAAAAGTCGGGTTTGACATAAAGCCCGAAGTAGTTGGCTTAGTTGAATGGGTCAAATGTTATAGTAACTCCTTTTTGACCATTGGTAAGCGTTGTTGATTCAACCTTTGTTACCTTTTGTGGTTTAGTAGTTAGTTTCTCTTTGATGAGGTCGGTTAAGTCTATATTTTTTTTATTTTTTGCGTTGGCTCTTAGTTTGGTGGCTTTTGACATTGGTTTATCCTTTTTTACAAGTATAACATAAGAGTTTAAAAATATCGGGATTGCTTTATAGTGGGGTTTGTAGGGCTATTTCTCTTTACTAAGGCTACTTAAAAGAGCTTTAGCCAGTGCTTTTTTATACTCTTCACAATCATTCTCTTTTAATGCTTTTAATTTTTCCTCTAATTTCTTCTTATCGCTATAGAGTTGTAACCATGTTTCAACCCAATCAGGAACAGCACGACCATCTTTACCCCATTTTATCACTGTTCCATAACTTGTATTAATCATTGCAGAAAATTCTTTTATAGTTATTTTAAGTTCTTTTAATGTTTTTCTGTACTTTTCATATTCCACAAATTAACCTTTTTTTTATAAATATTATATCAAAAAAGAGCTATTTAGAAATAAATTAGAGGTCTAAAAGATATTTTTTAAAGAATTTAAATACATCCAAATGAACCCAAATGAACTGAAATGATACTATTTGGAACTAGAATACATCTTTTAAAACTTCCTTAAGTTACACTATAAAAATATTTAAGTATCCTTTTAGGCTGTTTTAGGTTATAATTTTAAACGTTCAACTAGTTGCATTTAAATTAACTGGATGAAGAAAAATAACAAAAGGATTAAAATGAGTTCAAATAACAGCCCATTAAAAAAATGGATAACCCCCCAAAGAATTAAAAGAAATACATGGTTTTAGCTTATCAACACAGGCTAGATTGCGTATGGCTAATAAAATTCCTTATTATAAAATCGGTCATTTTATAAAATATGACCTCAAAGAGCTTGACCTATGGATTGCAGATAATAAAATTGATATGAGAGCATAAAGCGTTAAATGATGGAGTATAGAGCAATGAAAGGGGCATATCGTGACTAAGATAATGAAGATAGATAACCCCTCTATTGCTGATATTCTGTTTACCGAAGAGAACATTACACACAATAAAATAGGTATAGATACCGTTGAGCTTATAGCCAATTATGAAACCGTTGTAAAACTGGTACATAAAGAGGGTTTTAGCCTATTTAGACCAAAGAAATCAAAAACGAATAAGACCTTTAAAAGAGTGGAATACGCCTTAAAAGAGGACAATAAAACACGCTATAAGGCTGATTCTTTTTCACCTATTGTTGAGATGGTGAAACTACCAAAAGTAAAAGGCAGAGGTCAAAAGCCTTTACTTATGAGCATTATTAGAAATATTCCAGTTTTGTTTGATGTGGCAACCCACCATAAACTAGCCAAAGATACTTTTTGTATGGTCATTTTTGCAGGGTTACATCAACCTACTAAAAAGATAAGCAGTGAAGCCATGAAGATAATTAGCAAGTTCACTAAACGCAAAACTTTTAAAGTGCATAGTCTTGATATTGCTATTGATACCACTGACTTTAGAAGTATTAGCCACAAACGAAAAGAGAGTTTTAAAGAGCAGTTAGCACCTTACTCTAAACATGGGGTTATCTCCAAGGGTTCAAGCCTTTATATTAACACTATAGAGCATTGTAGCATTAGTAGAATACTCTATTACAATAAGTATCTAAAACAGACCAAACACCACAAACAAGGGGGCATAAGTTCAGATTTACGACACTGGAAACGGTTAGAAGTTACGGTTACTTTTGATGTAACAGACAAACATAACAAAGGTTTTACCCAGTACATGGAGAGCCTAAACCTCATCAATGATTTATATGACATTGATGAGGTTGCACGGTTAGCAGGAATTAAGGGTTATAACCATGATTACTTGGAGTATCAGATTAACAGCCTACTAGACAATAGGTTTATGAACAACAGAGCCAGCAAGGAACAGTTTAACAGCAGTGAAGCGTTAACACGTTTTAAAACGTCGGATTTTAGACGGTTTGGCATAGAGATTTAGAGGAGGTTTAGAAGATGAGTTATAAAGAGAATGCACTTTATAGTCAAGATATTACATTAGGTGAGTTTGTACCGGTAGCATTAAAACAGATAAATAGAGCCGTGAAAAAAGTAACCCTAAAAGATAGAGAACAAAAAATAAATGCCTATCTTTTGCCCTATTTTGGTGATATGCCTATAAAGCGTATTACAGCCCTTAGGATTGAAGATTGGCAATATAATCTGTTTATGTTAAGAGGTTCAGACCTCATACGAAGAGTTAAACAATTATTACGAAGAGTTTTAGACCGTGCCATAGTTTACGGGATTATAGAGCATAACCCAGTAGTAGCAACGGACAGAATAAGAGATAAAAAAATTAATAACAGAGAGGTATACACCAAAGAGGAAGTAAAACTTATGATTGGTGGTTCTGATGGTTGGTTATCTCTCTTTATTCAATCAATGGTATCACTAGGGTTAAGAAGTGGTGAAGCCATAGCACTAAAGTTTAGTGATATTGACTTTAATCGCAGAACCATCAAAATAGAGAGAAGTATCAGAAAAGGAGTTATAGGCGATACAAAAACCGGCGAAACACGTATTATTGACATTCCTTTAGAACTGCACAGCAAGTTTTTAAAACTTTATGAGAAACAAAAAAATAAGAGTGATTGGATATTTACCCATTCAAGAACGGGTGGTCATTACAAAGATTGTTCTTATATTACAAGACGGCATTTTAAACCACTTTTGGGGCGTTTAAACATAGAGTATAAAACCCTTTATAGTTTACGCCATACGTACGCTACTTTGAGCCTGCAAGGTGGTCAAAATATTAATTATGTTTCCAAACAATTAGGGCACAAAGATATTAAAACAACCCTTGATTATTATGTTAAGTACCTTTATGATGAAAAAAACATGATTAAAGCTGATGAGATACTAAAATTTTGATTGAGGAGTTTAATAGATGATACTACAAGAGATTAAAAACGAGGTGCTAAGGGCAATGATAACCAATCGAACACCCTTAGCTTATCCACATTATAAAAATGTTTGAAAGGACAAAGAATGATAACTAAAAAAACCATAATTATAGCTACAACCATGCTATTAAGTACTACTACAACGTCACAAGCGTTTGAACTCTACAACCCAGCATCCACATGTAACGCCCAGCAGTCTTTAACCATGGGTACCAAGTGTGAGCCGTTGAGTGGTCAAGCGTTTGCACTATGTGAGCGTGAGACACTACAGCAGTTTTTTAAATGCGTGACCGGTAAAGGGGTAAAAGATGGCAAGTAAAAAACCACCGATTAAAAACGAAATATTGGCAGATTATTTAATTAGCAGTTCCCACGATTTAAAAAGTATCGGTGGGTTATTGGTAAGTGGGGTTATTTCCACTTTTGG
>JAHJJU010000085.1 GCA_018822805.1 bacterium | reverse complement strand
TAATAATAAACTTACATAACTATTAATTTAAATATTTATTGTAATTATTTCATCTGTTTCTAGTCAAGAAGCTCTAAAATATCTGCTACAATACACTATGATACAAAATATTTTTACGCCAAATTATCAACTTATAGTGAATCCTAAACTCAAATATATTCATCTTACCATCGACCATCAAGGTGAACTCATTGTAAAATCGCCACACAATAATCAAAATGAAATTACTCAACTACTTTCTAAAAAAAGGGATTGGATTAACAGAGCACAAAAAAAGTTTTCAGAAAAAAAAGGCAAATTTCCTCTTTTTGACAATAAAAATGAAGAAGTCTATTATTTAGGAATACCCTACCCTATAAGATTTTTAGAAGCATCAAAAAACAATAAAATCTCTTTTGACTACCTGCCTCAACAGGAATTTCAAATAGCCTATAAAGAAAAAAACAAAACCTTATTTCATAAGTGTATAGATGATTTTTACAAAAATCAAGCAAAAGAACTGCTCATACCTATGGTAGAACAGCAAGCTAAAATTATGAAGCTCACTCCCACAGCCATCAACGTTAGAAAAACAAAACGTCAATGGGGAAGTTGTAGTGCTAAAAACCATCTTTCGTTTAACAGCCACATCGTAAAATTGCCCTTAGATGTGATACAATACATCATCATACATGAGTTGGCACACATACGTCATAAACATCACCAAAAAGCTTTTTGGAAAGAAGTTGAACACTATTGTCCCAACTACAAAAAATGTGAACAACAACTAAAGGAATACCTAACATGAATTTTTATTTACTCTTTTTTCTACTCATCATTATTGTAGGATCGGTGGTCAGCTACATCTACTTTATGAAAGAAAAAAAGGCTCAGTTAAGAGCCATAGAACAAGGCATCTGCCCCAAATGTGAAACTCCAAATATGGAACTAATTGACCAAAGAAGTACCGGATGTTCAGGACCTAAAATGCTCACTTTTGAATGTAAAAACTGTAAATATATCTCTACATTTCATGTCAATAACAATGGATGTGGTAGTGGAAGTTGTGGAAGATAGATGGTCAATAAATCGACCATGTAGATGTTACTTTCTAAACCTTTTAAAAACATTGTCAAAATTAATAGAAGCTTTACAAGTGGTCTCTTCAAAGGTGTAAGACTCCGTTAAAAAGTCTCCTTCTTTGGTATACTCTTTATTATCCAATCTGTATACTTTTGCTTTTAAATCCGTAGGATAAACCAAAACGTAATATTTTACTTTCTCTTCTTCATAAATTTTAAACTTATGTACTTCATCTCTTTTGGCTGTCGACTTCGAAATAACTTCTACTATAATTTCTGGTGATTTTGTCATGTAAGCTTCGTTGGTTTCATCGCAAATCAATACAACATCTGGTTTTAAAACAGTATCATCACTTACTTTCCAATCTGCTTCACCTAAAACAAGACACTTTTTACAATCCCTTGAAGAACTTTTTAATTCATAGGCAATTTCATAAACAATAGCTTGATGATTAATCATCGGAGCAGGAGCCATCGATAAAGGTACACCTGCAATAAGTTCCCAATCACCCTTCCATTGGCAATATTCATCATAAGTATAATATTCAACTGCACCCATAGTATTCTCCATATAGTTTATAAGTTTATTATATCATAAAGTAAAAAAGATTAGAGAGTAAAATTTTAGAGGGACAAAAGAAGATTCCACCTCAAAAGAGGTAGAACAAGTTGAAATTACATATCAAAAACATCTTTTAAAGCACGCTCTATCTCCACTATCTCACACTCATCTAAAACAGCTAATTTCTCTTGAATATATTTTTTGTGAATAAAACAGACACTATTGCAAACAGCAAAGCCATCTTTTTCTAGTTTTGCTCTTGCTCTGATTTTAACTCTAAAATCATCAGTTACAATACCCTCCATTGTAGAAATAGGAATGACAAGAAAAAAATTGTATATCTCTTCCTCTACTGCATAGTTGAGCTTATCTGTTTGAAAAATTACAACTGGTCTCTTTTTTCCGAACTCAAAGCTATTTCTACTCTTACCATAATCGACCAGATATATATCACCTTTTCGCATTAGCTATCTTTTAGATATATATTCGTGCTATCTATTCCCAAATCCATAATATCATCAAAACTCTCTTTTTGATTTTTCTCGGTAGCCAATCTCTCCTTTTTCTCTTTAACCCATTGTTTATATTTTATCTCTTTGACTATCTTTTCAACAATCTCTTCATAATAAACAGGCAAAACAAATGCTCTTGTTTTATTACTTCTACTATCAACAAGACGAATAATTTCAGTTGCCTTTGTGATAAGGGTTGGATTTGTTATAATAGCTTTTATTCCATATTCTAACATTATCTATCCTTTATTATGATATCTACAACATTATATCATGATAATCTTAGGGATAATTTGATGATTAATCATCGGAGCAGGAGCCATTGCTAAAGGAACTCCCGAAATCAATTCCCAATTTCCTTCCCATAAACAATAGTCATCATACGTATAATATTCAACTGCACCCATCGTAAATCCTTTAAATGATATTTCGATTATAGCAAAATATAAGTTAGTTATTAGCTATCTTATTGATTCTGTTTGGTAGCTAGTACCACTCAAACTAAGTACACCCAAATTTAACGATAAGAAAAAGGTACAGGTACAAGGCAGATTTTTGAAGTCCTAGCCTTAGCTAAGTCAAGAAAATCTAACGCAGTAGATGTGCCTTTTTCTTATCGCCCATAGGGTGTACTTAGTTTGAGTGGTACTAGTTTTATCTTTTTATGATATACTGATAATACAGTAATATATGTATAAAGGATAAAAAATGTTAATACGAGAAGGTGTTCGTTCGTTTCAAAAACATATGACAAAATATATAAATGGAGATAGGGTTGTAATAATAGAAGACAGCAAGACACACAATGAAAAAGGTGTTTTTATGCCCTATAATCTCTATTTTCTTTTTCAAGCTCAAATCAAAGAAGCGATAAGAGAGGATATAAAAAACTCTTTTACTGAAGATTTTGATGGTGTTGGAGTTGTACATGAAGATTAAAAGAGGTGAGATATATTTAGTCAATTTTGGAAAAAAGTATCAAAGTGAATTGGGTAAGATTCGTCCTGTTATGGTTTTACAGACAGATTTTGTAAATGATAATCTTGACATTGCACCATTTAAGAGTGTGTTGGTTGTACCACTGACAACGGATATAAAGGGTGGTAGATTTAGATTTGAGATAGAGCCTAGAGATAATCTTGAAAAAAATAGTGAACTTATAATTAACTGGATGTGTACAGTTGATTTGAAAAGATTTGTGAGCGATAAACCTTTAGCAAGACTATCTATCAATGAACTAACGGAACTAAAAGGGAGGTTAGATTTTTTTATGGGGTATTTTGATTATTAAAAATAGTGAATTATATATGCATTCCACCTCAAAAGAGGTGGAAAAAGAGAGACTAAGCTCTCAAAGGTTGTAAGCTTATCTTAGAAATCAATTCCAGCGATAATACGTACATTTTGGTGGTCTGTATAAGCTGTTTCACCAAAATCTCTATTGAAATACATTGCTTTAACATTTACATCAGCAATTTTTGTACCAACAATAACATCAAACTCGTTTGCTTCAAATTGTTTATAAGTATCATTTGTACTTGAAATATACGCTGCTGTTAAACTAACTGGACCTACAGGCATACCAGCTTGAAGCTTAAATGCATCAGAACCTGGCATCGCTACAATCAGACCATCATTATAAACACCAGCTGTTGGTAATTTAGTCTTTTTAAATCCTGTTGCAACGTTGGCTACCGGTAATACATTTTTTCCATTATCGGCATCAACACTTGAATAAGCACCAAGTAGACTTACACCACCAACAGTTGTACCTGCTTTAACTGCATAAGCTGTTGTATCGGTATATGTCTTAATTTGACCAGTAGGCATCATTTGTGCATAAAGTGCACCAAGGTTAATACCATTTACAGCATAATTAGCATCAATCCATGCAGCATCTGCAATATTTTGAACATTATAGTACCATAAGTTAAGACCAAGATCTGCCATAGGCTTCACCAATGCTGCTGCTGCATATGCACCAGAACCAGCTAATGCAACATCTCCTAGAGGAGTAGCATAACTATTTGCACCAAATTCATCAAATTCACCGTTTTGTGCTACAACTCTACCTTTAGTACCATTTCCTCTACCAACATATGCACCAATAAGTGTTACATTTTCAATATCAGAGTTAATTAAAACTGCTGCATCAAAAGAGTTGGTAGCGATGTTCCAGTCTTCACTAAATGCCAATGGTGTGTCAAGGTGTTGACGACCAATTTTAGCTGTTGTATTACCCATACCATAAGTAATAAATGCCTTTTCAGCCCAGTGAGCAGTATTTAAACTATCTGCACCAGTACCTAAAACTCTAACACCACTTACAACATTACTCTCAAGTCCAAGTGTATCTACAGCTGTATATTTTAAACCATATCCTAAAACGCCGGCTTTACCTTTAGCTTCAACTGAAACTAATGCTTGACCAGAAGCTGTACTTTGATTAAATAGACTATCTGCACCTGCAGTATCATTCTCTTGAGTCTCATAAAATAATTTAGCATTACCACTTAATTCAGTTGTAACCTCAGCCATTGCACCTGTTGTCATTGCTACTGCAGCGATAGCTGCTAAGCTTAATTTTGTAATTTTCACATTTTCTCCTTTATGATTGTACTTACTAGAAATTGAGTAACTCGATAGAGAAAACTCATTAAGCTAATAAATTTACTTCATCATCATAACAGTAGAAACCTTATTATTTCTTGATATTCATCACATTTGAGTTATTTTCATTAACTTTTCCTGCTTTTATACAAAAAATAAATAGTTACTTATTCGTTTAGCTTAAGATAAAAGTACTTTGAGTCCCATAATATGGGTGTTTTAAATTATTAGGTAAAAAAATGTTACCTTTTAAAAAAATTAATGGAAAATAAACAATTTATGAATAAAGATACGTAAAAAAGTGAAAAATTTGATGATTTTTAATAATTTTTTTTAAAGATGGCCGGGAGAGGGAGATTCGAACTCCCGGAGGTATGACCCTCACCGGTTTTCAAGACCGGCACATTCGACCACTCTGACATCTCCCGACATTAATGAAGAAAAGGATTTTATCTAAAATAAGATAAAATTTAAATTAAACAAATAGACTTTTTGGAGGCGACACCCAGATTCGAACTGGGGATAGCAGCTTTGCAGGCTGCGGCCTTACCACTTGGCGATGTCGCCACTCTATTAATGTTAAATTTTGAATGATGAATTTTGAATAAATATCTATTCAAAATTTAAAATTAATAATTCAAAATTATCAAAGTGGTACCCGGAGCCGGACTTGAACCGGCACGGTCGCAATGACCGGGGGATTTTAAGTCCCCTGTGTCTACCATTCCACCACCCGGGCATAATTTGGACACCTACTAAAGATTTAAATTAAAATATCACAATTTAATTTGTGGAGCGGGAAACGAGGTTCGAACTCGCGACCCCGACCTTGGCAAGGTCGTGCTCTACCGCTGAGCTATTCCCGCAACAGCTAATAAGTAATTTCTATTACTCTTAAATTGGAGTGCGATTATAGCAAACTTTTTTTTAGATGTAAAGGTTTTTGGGTATAATTTTTTAAAATTGTTAAAAATAAACCATTAAGGAAAAATATGCGAAGTGATATAGTAAAAAAAGGGCACAACAGAGCCCCACACCGTTCTCTGTTTAGAGCAACCGGATTACAAGATGAAGATTTTGATAAACCTTTTATTGGAGTAGCCAACTCTTTTATTGAGATTATTCCGGGACACTTTTTTTTAGATAAAGTATCTGCCATTATAAAAGATGAAATCAGAAAAGCCGGTTGTGTACCTTTTGAATTTAATACCATAGGTGTAGATGATGGTATTGCCATGGGACATGATGGAATGCTTTTTTCATTGCCGAGTCGTGAGATTATTGCCAACTCTATAGAGACCGTTATGAATGCTCATAAACTTGATGCAATGATCGCCATACCCAACTGTGACAAAATTGTGCCAGGGATGATTATGGGGGCATTACGGGTGAATGTACCTACGGTATTCGTTTCAGGTGGGCCAATGGCTAAAGGCTACACACAAGATGGCACCCCTATTGACTTGGCAACTGCGTTTGAAGCCGTAGGTAAATTTGAAGCCGGTGAGATTACAGAAGCAGAATTAACCGATATTGAGTGTAATGCTTGTCCAAGTGGTGGATCCTGTTCTGGAATGTTTACAGCCAACTCCATGAACACGCTTATGGAAGCCATGGGAATAGCCCTTCCCGGAAATGGAACCATTTTAGCCCTCACCAAAGAACGTGAAGAACTTTATAGAAAAGCTGCGAGAAGAGTCTGTGAAATTGCTCTTATGAAAGAAGAAGAGTCATCTCTATATAATGTAAGAGAAATTTTAAATGAAAATGCTGTTAGAAATGCCTTTGCCGTTGACATGGCCATGGGTGGCAGTTCTAACACCGTTTTACACATGTTGGCCATCGCCAAAGAGGCTGAAGTTAACTTTAACTTAGAAGACATTAACAGCATTTCTAAACGCGTTTCACACATTGCTAAAATATCTCCAAGTTTAACCACGGTTCATATGCAAGATATTGACAAAGCCGGTGGTGTCTCTGCTGTGATGCATGAAATGAGCAAACGTGGTGATGATATTTTACTCGACAACTTAACCATTACAGGAGAGTCATTAAAAGAGCGTATTGCCAATGCTGAAATTGTGGATACCAACATTATTCATACCATTGATAACCCTTACTCTAAAGTGGGTGGATTGGCAATTTTGTATGGTAACTTGGCTGAACAAGGGGCTGTTATTAAAACTGCCGGGATTACAGGAGATAGAGTATTTACAGGTACTGCTGTCTGTTTTAACTCACAAGATGAAGCCATTAAAGGCATTATCAACGGTAAAGTTAAAGCCGGGAATGTTGTGGTGATTCGTTACGAAGGACCACGGGGTGGACCAGGTATGCAAGAGATGTTGAGTCCTACCAGCCTTATTATGGGTATGGGACTGGGTGACAAAGTAGCACTTATAACCGATGGTCGTTTTTCAGGTGCTACCAGAGGTGCCAGTATAGGTCATGTTTCTCCTGAAGCTGCAGAAGGTGGAATGATCGGATTACTTGAAGATGGTGATGAGATTCATATTGATGTTGATCAGTATATTTTACAAGTGAATATCTCTGATGAAGAGGTAGAAAAAAGAAAAGCCAACTTTAGACCGTTGGTTAAACCACTGGAAAGTAAATGGTTAAAACAGTACCGTGCTTTGGTGACCAATGCAAGTTCCGGAGCTGTATTAGAAGCTGAATAAAGTAGATAATTTGTCGATTGAGATCGACAAATTATTAACGATGCAAATCACCTAAATGTTTACAACTTAGACTCTCTCCTGCATTACATGCTTTTTCAAAATAAGAACGTGCTTTTTTATGTTCTCTCTTTTTTTCCATGTATAAACCTATTTTATAACACATAATTGGATTTCCAAGTCCACATGACTTCACAGCAACATCAAGATCAGCTTGGCTTTTAATCTCTTGAACTTTTTTCCCATATACCGTTCCTAATCGATTACAACTTGCTCTATCGTTTAATTCACATGCTGCCGTATAGAACTTCTCTGCTTTCATATCATCTTGTGAAACATCATTACCCATTTCATACATATAGCCCAAGTTATTACATCCTGAAGCTTCACCCATTTGACAAGCATCTAAATAAAGTGAAATCGCTTCACGAATATCCTTTTTAACATACTGACCATGAGCATACATATAGGCTAAATCATTACACCCTTGAGCAATACCTTCATTACAACTTTTTTGAAATTTGAGTGCTGCTTTATAATAGTTACGTTTACTACCTTCACCATGATAATACATAGAACCAACATTATAACAGCCCTCCATTTCTCCATATTTACAAGCTTTTTGATACAGTTTTAATGCATGCCAATTCTGTTCTGCAATTCCAAAACCTTGATTGAGCATGTATCCTAAATTGTTACAGCCTGCACCATTCTCTAATCCACACGCTTTTTTATAAAACTCAACTGCTTCTTCATAATCCGTATCTACATCATTCCCGTAATGGTACATATCTCCCAATACATTACATGCTTCACTATCTTCAAGATCACACGCTTTTTTGTAATAAGTAACATACGTTGCATCTGTTAGTTTTGAAAGCTTATTAACCGGTACAAATTTGTCAAAAAATTTGATTGATAAAATGATAAAAATTAAAATAAGTGCAGTAAGAACAATAGGTTTTTTCAACATAAATCTCCTTTTATAGTTAAAAGGATATCTCATTTTAAAAATACTGTCAAGAAAATAGAATTTTATAAAAAAATTATTAATTTTAATAACTAAAGAATTATTGTAATGTTATTGGAAATAAAATACTATTTAACAGTTTCAATTAAATAATAAATTGTATTAAACACTCTATATTATGGGATTTAGAATCCATGATAATATTTTAAAAATCATTAAGAAATTCCACAATTTTAAGGGTTGAATCTTGCTATACTAAAAGTATGAAAAAAATAAAATTACTTAAATTAACACTTCTTAGCTCTGTTATGTTTCTTACGGCTTGTTCAACCACAGAACCAAAAGTTAATAAAGTATCAGTAAATCAAAAAATTTCTGTCTACAATATTATGGGAATTACTGAACCTAAAAAGGAGATTGTTCATTTCACTATAAAAGAAGATACTTTAAATTCACACGAAGCAGCTGTCTTGGATGATATTGAATTTATATCGTATCAATCATCACGACCAAGTTATGCACAATTCAATGTCAATACCATTAACGAAATCGAATGGAATGCAAAAAGCTTTTTAGGAACCCCTTATGTATGGGGAGCGACCGGACCTAGTACATTTGACTGTTCAGGTTTTACCCAATGGGTCTATCGTGATGTCGGTATCAATATTCCCCGTGTCTCAAGAGATCAAGCACGCGTGGGGCAATACGTACGTTATGAAAATCTTCAACGAGGTGACATGGTCTTTTTTGACACAAAAAAGCAACGTACAGGAATTGTAAGTCATGTGGGTATCTATTTAGGTCGTGGCAATTTTATCCATGCCAGCTCATCAGGAAGAAAAGTTGTTATTTACAACTTTAACAAACAAGAGTTTTATAAAGAACGCTTTTTGTGGGGACGACGTCTCATTAGCACCAACAGACATTATGCATCAAATTAAAAAATATTAGATTTATTTCAAAACTTTTTGGAATCGGAGATTTTAGTTCCAAACAAGATGAGGCTAAAACAATCGTTTCCTAAGTTTGGCAGTGATAAGTACTTGACCATAAGTAAAAAACAAAAGTAATTAAAAACACTATATTTTTTAATAATTTAAATATTTCTTCCTTTTTTCTCTTCTTTTTTTGATATACTCATATTTCTAAATAATAAATAATACGATAGAATAATATCTAAAAGGTTACTGTGCACGTGATTAAAACCCTCTTCTTTCTTACCATTACCATTGTTTTAGCTGTTGCTCTTGAAGCCATGACCATGACTTCCGTGAAAGAGTTTGATTCTATCAATACCTCGTTTCAAGAATTAAGTTCCAATCACAAGACCTACGATAAAAATGTAAGCCTTTCAGAAATTATTTACAATGAAAAAAGTACCAAAGGACTGATGAATCTCATCATCAATGAAGAGATCAAAACCTTTAACCGTATCTCTTATAAAAAATTTATTCAAGATGTTTATCAGAGAAATCGTTACGTACCCTTATGGTTTGATAACAAAGGCATTAAAAGAGAAGCTCTTTTGGAACTGTTTAATACCATTAAATCAGACATTACGCTCAACAAAAAAAGTAGAATTGTACAACGGTATAAAGCATTAGAACAAAAAATTGCCAATGTAAAAGTACGAAATCTTGATACCGAATTAGAGCTTGATCTTCAACTTTCTGCACTTTACCGTTCCTATTTAGGTTACCATATTTATGGTGCCATAGAGTGGGTAGGCTTTCAACAAAAACTCAGCTCGTTAAGACGTCAAAAAATAGCAGCAAACTGGGTTACCAACAATCCACAATACGATATAGCTGATCTTATGTTACGGTACCCTCTTTCACATATTGTCTCTGTTACCACACCTAGCAGTTTTAACTATCATCAACTTCTCAACGAATTAAATAGACTTCGAAGTGTACAAAACCAAGGTGGTTGGAAAAAAATTCCAAACAGTTCACAACTTGTGTATGGAAAATCAGGTACCGTTGTAAAACAATTAATTGAACGTCTACGCAGTGAAGGTGATTATCGTTGTAAACATGACGGAAAAGTATATACCTACGATAATTGTCTTAAAAAGGCTGTTCAACAATTTCAAAAACGTCATGGGCTCTATGTTTCCGGTAAAATAAATGCACCGACACGCAACAAACTCAACCTATCTGTAGAGTGGAAAATAGAGAAGATACTGCTCAATTTAGATAGAATTAAACGACTTCCTGACCAAGCAGAAGATCGATACGTCGTTGTTAACATTCCTGACTTTAAACTCTACTATAAAGAGTATGGTCAAGAGAAACTCAATATGCGTGTCATTGTAGGTGATAAAACCCATCATACTCCGATATTTTCTAATCAAATTTCATTTATTGTTCTCAATCCGTATTGGCTCATTCCGGACAGCATCGTTCAAAAAGAGATGATCCCTAATATTTTAAAAAATCCTGATTATCTAGCACAACGAGGTTATGAAGTACGTAAAGATTATGCATTGGCACGTCCTCCAATAGATACAAGCACTATTGACTGGGCACAAGTATTGCGTAGTGGGCAGACAAATAATTACAAATTTATGCAACCACCCGGACCTAAAAATGCCTTAGGAAAAATTAAATTCAAATTTCCAAATCAATTTGCTGTTTATCTTCATGATACGCCAACGAAAAAACTCTTTAATAAAGCCAAGCGTGCCTTTTCTCATGGTTGTATACGTATTGCAGAGCCAAATGCACTTTTAGCAACATTTGCACCTCATGAACGTTCGATCAACTATAACCAAGCCAAACGTGTTTTAAAAGGGAAAACCAAAATGCAACTTAACCTTTCACAGCATGTTCCGGTACATATTGTTTATCTCACGGCATGGGTTCATAGTGATGGTTTACTTCACTATCGAAATGATGTTTATAACTATGACTCGAAACAACACAGAGTGAATCATTAAATAAGAGAATTTTAAACTTACATAAAAAAAATAGTTGTTTTAGTCTATACTACTGTTCTATAAGGCTACCTAACAAGGGAAGAGAACATGGGAAGAATAAAACACTTTTTAATCATACTGCTGCTAACAACTAGCACACTTAACGCAGAAATCACCTATGAGAATATTGTCAAGGATCAAGAACAGATCAGTCAAGCGTTCAAACAGATGTTTCAGACAAAACGCTCTGCACTGCTAAGAAATATTGCTAATAGAAATTTTTTACAAAACTTTTACTATAGAAATAACCATACACCTCTATGGTTGAAGGGTGAAGGATTAAATAAAGAGAAATATACAAAGCTTTTATCCTACATTGAAAATGATTTAACCCTTGAGAAACATGGTCTTATTTATAAACATGGTCAAGAACTAACAAAACTCTTAGAGCAGAACCAAACAAAACATGAGCTCTTTCGTAGCGAACTTCAACTAACATCACTCTACTATGACTTTTTACAACATCTCTTATATGGAGAGATTCAATGGAAAAGTTTCTCAACAAAACTTTCCAGTCTTAAAAGATATAGAATAAATGCCTCTTGGGTACGTCATAAAGCACCGTATAACCCATCTCAACTGCTGCTTCAACCCGATATTGATGCAACCATAGAAGAGATTACTCCGAAGAGCTTTGGCTACAAAGAGTTACTTTTAGCATTAAAAAAACTTCACACAATAAAAGCAGACGGTGGGTGGAAATCACTTCCATATTTTAAGCGTCTTGAGCTTGGGAGTAAAGGTGATGTTGTCATTCAATTACGTAAAAGACTCAAAGCCTCCTATGATTACGCAAGCTGTGAAGATAAAAAGATTGATGTTCCAAATAGCCAATTTGAAAACAATCAATCCCTAGAATCAACGCACATAGATCCGGATGCTGTTTTTGATGAATGTTTGCTTCAAGCCGTTAAAAAATTTCAAAAACGTCATGGTTTAATTGAAGATGGTATTGTAGGTGGAGGTACACTAAGGGTACTCAATATTACTGTTGATGAAAAAATCAAAACGGTTTTACTTAATATTGATAGAATTAAATGGCTTCCAAGAGATCAGCATGAACGTCATATCATCGTGAACATTCCTGAATTTATGTTACACTACATAGAATATGGAGAGACCAAACAGCAATTACGTGTGATTGTGGGTGATACCAAGCACCCTACTCCTATTTTTAATCAAAAAATATCTTATATTGTACTTAACCCTTACTGGAAAGTACCCGAAGGCATTGTTGAACGTGAAATTGTTCCGGCCATGGTCAAAAACAGAAACTATCTAAAAAGAGAAGGAATAGAAGCGCATAGAACATGGGATGAACACTCTGCTATTGTTAATGTAACCGGATTGTATTGGGAAGAGTACCTTTATGGTAGTGTTAAATTCCCCTACCGTCTTATGCAACCACCGGGGCCTAAAAATGCCTTAGGGAAAATTAAATTTAAATTCCCAAATCAATTTGCCGTTTATCTTCATGATACTCCGACACGACACCTTTTTAAGCGAAATGTTCGTGCATTTTCACATGGATGTGTACGTCTTTCACAACCGGAGTTACTACTAGATACCATTGCAAGCTTTAATGACAACATTGATTTAGAACGGGCAAAAGAGACCCTTAAAGGGAAAAGAAAAACACAATTAAATGTAAACAACCAACTTCCTATTCATTTGGTTTACCTTACTGCCGGGATGAACAGTGACAATGAAATAGAATTTAGAAATGATATCTATAATTATGATAAATTTACAAAACGTAGTATACGGTAGGGTGTAGTCCCCGACTACACCGTCAAAATAAAATTCAAATTTTTAATAAGTACCTGACCATAATAAATGTTATAACATGGTGTAGGTGTAGTCGGGGACTACACCCTACAGCACACAAGCATACTGTAACCCCTAACCCGATAAAATAATCCCAATAAAAAACAACAGGCATCTATTTGGAAACAGCAGCACACATACTTAGTAGTAAAGGTAGACTTTTAACCGAAGTCTATTTTGATCTGCAACAACACTTTGAGAACAAATACGGTAATGATGCACTGGTTCTTATGGAGATAGGTACTTTTTTTGAAGTCTATGAGGTCAATAATGATGAGCTTAAAATTGGTAAAGCCAAAGAAATTGCTGAACTTCTCAACATTCAACTTACCCGTAAAAGTAAAGCCATTATAGAAAATTCTATTCGAAACCCTCTCTTAGCAGGTGTACCGGCTGTCTCTTTAGAGCGTTACCTCTCCCGACTTATTAATACCAAAAAATATACCATTGTTGTTGTCAAACAAAAAGGTGAAATGCCCAATGTAAAACGCTATGTCTCTAATATTATCTCTCCGGGTACCAACTTTGAATACCAAACCGACAAAAATGAAAACAACATTGTTTCACTTAATATCGATGAAAATCAAGGAGTTTTTTCAGCAGGTTATGCTGCCATTGACGTCACTACAGGAAAAACCATCGTCAATGAAATACACTCCAATCGTGATGACAAAACCTATGCACTGGATGAACTCTTTAATCTGCTTCAAACCTACAACACTGCTGAGGTTATTGTTACCCTTACCAACCCGGATATTGATGTTGAGTGGCTCAAAAGTTATTTAGAACTGAATCAATTTCATACCTCATTTAATGAACGGCGTTGCAAAATTGTTTACCAAAATGAACTCTTTACTAAAGTCTATGAAATTAACTCTTTTCTCTCGGCTATTGAATATCTTGATCTTGAACGTCACCCCTATACCACAGAAGCCTTGGCGATTTTGATTGAATTTATTATTGAACATGATGAAGCCATTATAGAGAAGATGAACCGACCTATCTTTTTGGGTGCGAGTCGCTATTTGTATTTGGGAAACAATGCCTTAGAGCAGTTGGGTGTAATTTCACGAGACAAAGCTGAAATAACATTGCTTGACTTGGTCGATAAAACCTCGACAGCCTTTGGAAAACGCCTACTCAAAGAGCGATTGCTCTCACCTATTTTAGACAAAGAAATTTTAGAAGCCCGGTATGATCTAAGTGAAAAACTAATGCAGCATAGCGACAGTTACGATACCCATCTAAAAAATATCTATGATTTAGAGCGAATTACAAGGCGTATCAAACTAAAAAAACTTCATCCTGTAGAACTCACCTACATTATGATGTCACTAGAAGCAATTGAAAAACTCTTAAAAGATGCTTCGGCTGACGGAGTAACGTACGAAAACACGCTTCTTGATGAAGTTACTGAATTTTATACCCACCTCAACACAACGTTTAACCTTGATATCTGTGCACGATTTCGTATAGAGCAGATTAATGACAATATTTTTAAAGATGGTATCTATCCGGCTATTGATACCATTTTAGAAAAACAAAAAGAGGAGATAGGTAAAATTGAACAGGTCTTGGGACACATTGACCAATTTTTTGAAAAAGAGAAACTTATTAAATCCACCAAAAGTACCTACGCAGACATTGGCTACTTGGAGAGTGAAGGCTATAGCGTTAACCTTACCAAAAACCGATTTACCATGATTGAAAAAGAGCTCAAAGAGTCTTTTGTAAGTATTGATGGTGTTCACTATTTTTTTAAAGATTTTCACTATAAACATTTAAAAAATGCCGTTAAAATTAATTCAACACTTTTTGAAGAAGTAACACAAAAATTTGAGACCAATCAAGTTAAACTTATCTCTTTGGTCAAAGAGCGTTACCTCCAAAGTTTGGCTTCTCTAGAAAACCGTTTTTCTCATCTACTCGATGAGTTGATTGTTTTTGTTGCCAATATTGATGTGGCCATTTCCAATGCCAAATGTACGAAGAGCATGAACTTGTGTCGTCCCCAAATTATCAACGATGTTCATGCTTTTGAAGCTGTGGGACTACGTCACCCCATCATTGAAGCCAATGAACAAAGTGGGGTCTATATCCCAAACGACATCTACTTGGGTCACGGTATAGAGAGTCAACACAATCACATCACGCTCAATGCCAGCGAAGGAAAACCCGTGAATGGGGTTCTACTCTACGGCATTAACTCCTCAGGAAAATCTTCACTTATGAAAAGTATTGGACTCTGTGTTATTTTAGCCCAAGCAGGCTTTTTTGTTCCGGCTGCCGAATTAAAACTGGGCATGTATGACAAGCTCTTTACGCGTATTGTCTCTCAAGACAACCTCTATAAGGGCTTATCGACCTTTGCTATTGAGATGATGGAACTTAAAAATATTTTTCATCGTGCCACCCAACAGAGCCTTATACTAGGAGATGAAATTTCTCAAGGAACTGAAACCGAATCGGGACTTGCCATTGTTGCCGGAGCAATTTTAAAACTTTTAGAAATAAAATCAACGTTTATTTTTGCCACCCATCTGCACCAACTTAAAAATATAGAGCCCTTACAAAATATCGATTCGCTCATCCTCTTACATTTGGGTGTCAAATATGATGAAGAAGAAGATATGCTGATTTATAATCGTCAACTCCAACCGGGTATGGGAAGTTCCCTTTATGGTTTGGAGTTTGCCAAATCACTGCATATGGATAAAAGCTTTCTAAAAAATGCCTACAGCATACGTGAAACACTCATAGGGAAACACTCTGAATTAAAAAACTTAAAATCTCAAAAACGAAGTCGCTATAATAAAAACTTATATGTTACCAAATGTGCATTGTGTAATGAGAACGTCGAAGATATCCATCATATTCAAGCTCAACAACTTGCCAATGATGCCGGAATGATTGGTTCTATGGACAAAAATCATAAATACAACCTTATACCATTATGTAAAAAGCACCATAACATGGTACATGAAGGTAAAATTCATATTTCCGGATTCGTTATGACCTCCAATGGATTAAAACTTCATTATGAAGAATTTAAATAGTTAAAAACTGTTACTTTTTATCTCACAATAACTTTTACTTATTAATAAATAGAAATATAGTCCCAATTTATACACAATAGCACGTTAATATCTGTATAAATTCAAAGAAAAGGACTCAAAATGAAAAAAAATTCAATGATCATTTTATTTATTATAATATTTTCTGTGGTGGTAAGTTACATTGCTTTAAACAATTTAATTCTCTCTGCGCTACTTTTAGGTGCCGGCATACTCTTCTTTTATGTATCGCAAAAAAACAATCTCAACCGAAAAGAGAATTTAAATATTATACGTGATGAAAATAAGCTCTATTTCTACCTAAGTGACGATTTACTTTATACGGTTGATCTATTACGAAACCAATCCATTACAGAGACACTCAAAGCTTCAATAGAGAGTGAAATGTCCACCATAAAAGATATGGCAAGAAAAATATGTTTTATCAACTTTAAAGATGACTCTCTATTAGATGAGTTAAATCATGCCCTACACTTTAAGCAGCAAACCATAACATAGTAAATCTATAGAATCTATAGATTTACTTGACTTTAATTTAAATTTTAAATACCATATGGCATAAACATTCATAAAGGTTATGCCATGTCTCAATCATGTCCTATTTCACTCCAACGTATTGATAGCCATCTGGTTAGAATTATTGCCCTACAAGTTATTACAATAGCACTACTGCTTTTATGGAGTGGCAGTCTATTTTTTGCCTTTATATTGTTATTTGATTTTTTAGTACGTAGTTTAGAACTAAAGCATCTTAGCCCTTTTGCCAAGGTAGGAAAATTTATTATCCATCACCTAAACATCAAACCTCAACTTTGTGATGAAGCACCCAAACGTTTTGCACTCTATTTGGGTTTAGGTATTATCGGATTCTTTACACTACTCTTTGTTTTTGGATTTTCTAAAATTGCTACATTATTGGTCGGAATTCTTCTACTCTGTGCTTCATTAGAGGCTGCTTTTGACTACTGTATTGGTTGTAAAATTTACCATTATATTCAAATTATTTGGGGACGTAAATAAATGTTGGGCATTAGCAACAAAAGCATTTACGGTATGGCAGCCATACATCAATTGGGGCTGCTAAAAGAGGAGGAGCGTCTTAAAATTAAAGAGATCGCACAGCTTGCCAATGCCCCTCAAAAGTTTTTAGAACAAATACTATTGGAACTTAAAAAAGGTGGTGTATTGGGCAGTACAAAAGGTGCCAATGGTGGATATACCTTAGCCAAGCCACTGCAAGACATACGTCTAATAGAGGTTATAAGTATACTTGAAAACAACACTTTTGACGAAGTGTGTAAAACAGACAACGAAGCACTGAAACTCTTTTGGAAAGACAAACAACAGGCACTACTCAATGTTTTAGACACCCCTCTTAGTGAATTAAAAGCGTACCAAGAGCGTGCCAATCAAAACTTTAATTACATAATATAAGGACTTAACAGATATGAAAGACTACAACTACTTTACTACTTTACTGGTACAAAATGTCGGTTCAAAAACCCGTGCTATTGCTCCACCCATTACCTCTTCAGCTGCTTTTGGCTATGAAAATGCCCAAGAAGCAGAAGGTATTTTTATGGGAGAAATAAACAACCCTCTCTACGCACGCATGGGAAACCCTACCACAGCTAAATTGGAATCCATTGTTGCAAAAATGGAAGGTGGATTGGGTGCCATTGCCACAGCATCAGGCATGGGTGCCTTAGCCATGGTGATGACGGCTTTTTTAAATGCAAAAGATGAAGTGCTATGTATTGGTGGTTTTTTTGGTGGAACGTATACTTTGGTCAATGAAACCATGAGACGTTTTGGCATAGAGAGTAGCTTTTGTGAAGTTGATGACTTTAGTCACATTGAGCGTAAACTACAAGAAGGAATTAAACTGGTTGTGGTTGAGAGTGTAGGTAATCCAAGTTTACGCCTGCCTAATTTACCAAAAATTATTGCGTTGTGTCATCACTATGAAACACTATTGATCGTTGATAATACTGTTACCCCTCTCACCATTCGCCCTTTAGAAATGGGTGCCGATATTGTCATTCATTCTACCACTAAGGCAATGTCAGGACACTCGGCAGCACTAGGTGGCATGGCTGTTTTTAGAGCTGTAAAAGAAAAGGACAAACTTCATCATAAAAAATATAAAGATCTTCACCCCATTCTAAACAAAATGGGTAAAAAAGCGATGATTCCCATCTGTAAAAAACGTGCCATGAGAGACATGGGAATGTCAGCCAATGCCTTTGGTTCATTTTTAACCATGTTGGGGCTTGAAACATTGGCTTTACGTATTGAAAGAGTGAACCGTTCTGTACCTATTATTGCTAGAGCATTAGAAAAAAATCTACCGACACCTATCAAAGTTTCACATCCCTCTTTAGCAAACCATTATGACCATGAACGTTATTGTGCAGCGTACGATAAAGGTTGTGGACCCATTTTAACCCTAGATTGTGGATCCAAAGCTGCAGCATTTAAACTGCTCAATCATTTAAAATTAGTAACCCAAACTGCCAATATTGGTGATAATCGTACCTTGGCTTTACATATGGCAAGTACCATCTATCGAGATTTTGATCAAGAGACACAAAAATTTTTAGGTGTTAGTGATGGATTAATCCGTATCTCCGTCGGTCTTGAAGATCCTGAAATGATTATTAAAGATTTTTTAGAAGCAGCAGAAGCCTAGTACCACTCAAACTAAGTACACCCAAGTTTAATGAAATGAGTTTGCCTTAGGTTTGCATTTAAATAGACGAAGGACTAGCCATAGCTAATTCGAGTATATTTAAGTACAAAGATGAGGCAAAATCATTTCACCCTACGGGCGATAAGAAAAAGGCACATCTACTGCGTTAGATTTTCTTGACTTAGCTAAGGCTAGGACTTCAAAAATCTGCCTTGTACCTGCACCTTTTTCTTATCGTTAAATTTGGGTGTACTTAGTTTGAGTGGTACTAATCTGCTACATAACGCTCCTCTGTGGGCAGGAATGCTCACAGAAAAACAATACATTCCTATTTTTTAAACAACTTTGAACTATAATCACAAGATGAAACCTGTTCAATTTTTAAGCAATTCGCATCAAATCGACAACATTGTTAAAGGATTTACCCTCACCAAATCACTTTTTGTCTCATCACTAATTGTGGGTGAAAAACATACTGGGAAAAAAACACTCATACAAACCCTCTATCCACACACTATTTATATTGATGCCGGAAACAGTGAAGAGCTTTTTTCTGCTTTAGAAAAGTATGATGAAGTTGTCATCTATAACTTTGAAAAGATTATCAATTTTGAAAACTTAAATTTTGAGAATAAACGTATTATTGCCATTGCAAATCACATAGAAAACTCCATAAAAATAGAGAAAAAATTTGCATTTATTTACCATATGCCAAAATTAGAAGAGAGGGTAGATCTTGATCTACTCATCAAATACTTTCAAGATAAAATTCAAAAAGATTTAATGTTAGATTTTCCAATAGACATTGATAAAAGTCAGCTTGATTTTTCTCAAAATCTCAAATCATTAAAAGCATCTATGTATCAACAACTCATCAAAAAAACACTCAGTGACCATGACATTGAAGGCATTCTCTTTGAATACCTTATCCAACACATTGATGGGAATAATGCTTATAGAGAGCATCTTCCCCTCTATGAGAAACCTCTTATTAAAGCCGGTTTACACAAATATAAATCTCAACTCAAACTTTCCAATATACTTGGGTTAAACCGAAATACTCTACGAAAGAAGATCCAAGAACATGGACTCGATTGATTTTAAATTTTTCATTCAAAATGACAGTAATCCCTTTGTACTTTTTTCAAATTTAGGAAAAATAAACTACCTTAATACCTCTGCTGAACTGCTTATGGGCTCTTGTCAATCAAAAGAACTTTTTGAGATAGCCCTTGCCTATGCCCCTAAAAGTTTTGGTTATCATAAAACGCTTCTTGACCTCTCTTTTGGTTCTTTTGAATTTTATGGTATTAATGTACTCTATGAAAATGATGATTTTTTAGGTATACATCTCTACAACAAACCCATGGCAAAAGTGGACGATAATGTTCTACTTGAAGGGTATACTCTAACCGATATCAATGTTTTACTGCAAGCCAATATTGAACTTTTTACCATTGGCTATCAAGGAACACTGGAGTTACTAACCGATTATGAAATTCCAAAACTTCAGGTTCATCAAAATAACTTTTCTCTACTACTCCGTAATATTTTTGCTCAATTTGCTAACGTTTCAAAGCTAGAAATAGCACTTAAAATTAAACTTGGAGAACGTATTGCCGTAAAAAACAAACGTTACTCCATACTGATACTCGAAATTAAAAGTAATAGCAGAGAGAGCATAAAAGATAAAGAGTTGGAACTTATTGCCTTTCAAAATCATGTTAATGCTCATTTTAAAAAAGATTCTATTACCTTAGAAATTCCGGCAATTAAATAGATTGATTGTTTTTTAACCAATCAATAGTATAAATAATAATTTTTATTGGTTATACTTATTCTATAAATGATGAAATTTAAACTGTATTTTAAATCATGGAGTCCAAGTGAACGAATTTATTGAAATTTATCGTGAAAATCAAGAGGATATAGAGTCCTTTGTTATTGCAACACTTAAAAATAATGGATCGACAAATGAAGATGAAGTGGCCCATTATAAAAAGAATTTTGACTATTTCCCTTCTATGGAACTGCTCTATATTACTGATGCTCGGTGCAAACAGATCACACCCAATATCTATAGAGACAAACTAGAAGAGAATGCCAAAGAGAAAGATAGAGGATATTTGGCTTCAAGGTTAAAAAATAAAGGGGATGACTTTTCTATCAGTGAACCCTATATCAGTTCTGCAACCGGTAATATCTGTATTACCGTTATGAAAAAAGAGGATGGACAGCATGTTTTTATTGACTTTAAACTCAGAGAGTTACTCGCACGATTGGGTCTTATAGAACTCCATCAAACTTTTGATAACTTTGCAAAAAATTTTTATAAACTGATTGGATTTTCACTCATGTTTTTTGCTCTATTGGCCATAGGATATGCCATTTTTTCTTTTGCAAAGCATCTTATTGATGATGGATTTACACTGGACACCCTTTTTAAACCCATCGTAGCTGTTACCCTTGGACTTGCCATATTTGACCTAGCCAAAACCATACTGGAACGTGAAGTTTATTATAAAAGTTACAGTAAAAAAAGTGAAGACAGCATGGTGCTGACCAAGTTTGCCATTGCGATTATTATTGCGTTATCCATTGAAGCTTTGATGGTGGTCTTTAAAATCGCTATACATGATTATAAAGATATGATATATGGGCTCTATCTTATTATAGGAGTAGGTATTATTATTATTGCTTTAGGACTTTATAGCTTTTTAGCTTCTAAAAGCAACGATTAATGGCGAAATACTTGTAACTCTTTTTTCATTAAAGTATATTCATCCCTTCCTCGAATCACAATATCGGGATTTAAAGTAAAATCTAAATCCCGTTTTCTTCCTCGATACTTTGCCACATTTAAGATGACCTTCATTGCTTCTAACCTTGCTGTGTATTTATCATCAGAGCGAATAATAAACCAAGGGGTGCTCTCCGTATCTGTTTTTTTCAGCATTTGAAATTTTTTCTCTGTAAATTCACCCCAGAGTTCTTGAGCTTGCATATCCACTTCCGAAAACTTCCATTTTTTTAAAGGATTCTTTTGTCGCTCTTCAAAACGTCGTGCTTGTTCCTCTTTACTTACAGAGAAGTAGAGTTTAATTAAAATAATTCCCTCATTCACCAAAGTCTCTTCAAACTTAATAACTTCTTGCATAAAAATTTTATGCTCTTTTTTTGTACAAAAACCAAAAATTGGCTCAACCATTGCCCTGTTGTACCACGATCGATCAAACAACACAATCTCACCGGCACGAGGAAACTTCTCGGTATAACGTTGAAAAAACCACTGTGTTTTTTGAACATCGCTGGGCTTTCCAAGGGCAATCACTCGATAATGTTTTTCATTCATAAAACGTGTCATTCTACGAATGGTTCCACCTTTACCCGAAGCATCACGACCTTCAAATAAAATAATCATTTTTTTATTATGTTTTTCAAGATGACGTTGGAGTTTTAGTAGCTCTTCCTGATAAGGCTTTAAGATTTTTTTGGCATTTTCTTTAACTATCGCCTCTTTGTAAATCTCTTTAAATGCTGTAAATTCTTCTTCTATTGTCTCGTAAGTTTTCATGAAAAATTGATCCATTTGTATTGATATTTTATGATATTATAATTATATTCGTTTATTCTTGTTTTATTATAAAGGGGATTTTTTTTGTTACCATTCTGAAGAAAATATAATTTTTTAAAAGTAAGTATAAGTTGTAATGGTTGATGCATGTCAACCATTACAACTGTTAAGTTTTTAACTATTCAAAATCTTTTTTAGCATAGTCATACGCCTCATCAAAATTCATGATCTGACCTTGATGCTCCTCTGCAAAACGTCGAGCCGACATACGCCCTTCAAAAGCATATTTGCTCAATCCACTCATGGTTCCTTTGACATCACTGCCCACCACATAAATGGCATCTTTTACATCAATAAATTTTAGCGTATCAACAGCAACCACTTTCATATCACTTAAATTACTTTTATTGTTCATTTTATCATCGACCAAACAGTGCAGAGAACAGTACTGTTTCACTTTTCCATTCGAGGTGGCTGCATGGTTGGTTTTATAAAACATTGGCAATTTCATTCCACACTCAGGGCAAGCATGTTTATGCTCACCTGTTTGTAACATGGTTGCTTCATTCATCGCAACCGATTGAAATCGTTCCATTTTCATTTCAGGTTTAACCTCTGCTGATTTCACCTCATCACCGGCACATCCACTAAACAATAGCGTCGCTAAAACACTCAAACCCATTACTATTTTTTTATTCATTGTCTCTTTCTCCTAATTAAAATCTATACGTCGCATTTAAGTACATATATTGTCCTGGTTCATTAATAAGCATTGTATCAGAGCCATCTGTCATTAAAATTAAATCTTTATAGGTATTGGTGGTGGTATAGGTTTTATCAAACAAATTATCTACTCCTGCCGTTAGTACAAATCCATTGTCAAACTCACGCGTGGTTTTTAAATTCAGCACACCATAACCTGCCAATTTCTGTTCACCATTATCACTGTCTATGTTGTCCCATGCATCAGCAGCTACCATAGAGAGTTGAACATTCCCTTGAGAATCATAATCATAAGTTACAGATGCATTAAGTTTTAGTGGTGTAATCTCTGCTAAGTTGGTGTTGGTTTGTCCTGTTGGTTGGGTATCTTTTTCACCCTTTTTATAAGCCAAACCGGCATCAAATGTCACAGAATCCGAAGCCAAATATGTTCCACTCAACTCTGCTCCATAAATCGTTGCATCAATGTTTTCAAAATTGTTATTTACCAAACTACCATTATAGTAAATATAATCTTTTAACTTTGAATAGAATGTTTTTACTTTGACTTTACCATTACCGTAATACTTCTCCACACCCACATCAAGTTCATAGTTGGAGGTTTGGTCTAAATCAGGATTACCATTAACTTTTCCATCCATGGCTGTATTATATAATTCCCGTGCATCCGGAACCCTGCTTGACTTTCCTACACCTGCAAAATATTTGGTATTGCTGTTAGCATTATAGGTTGCAAAAACATTGGCTGAGAGTGCATTATACTCTCTATCTTTTTGTGTTGATTTTGTATCAACAGAAGTGTCATCATATCGTGCACCGACTTCTAAGTCTACTTTTCCTATGGTTCGTTCACATTTCGCAAAAAGCCCCACATTTTGAGTATCAACATCATCAATACTTTTTACTGGAAGTGTCGTAACCACTCCTGTAGCGACTACCGTATTGGTATACTTTCCATCCCAATTACGTTTACTGGTGTCGATTCCATAAGTAATGTCCCGTCCAAATGCTTCTACATTATTCTTAAGCTTTATTCCTGTCATATCGGTAGTAAGATGATGGGTCTTATAGTTACCCGTATTCAAAGCCAAGGCTCTATATTTGGTACTCATTGGGTGGTCAACTTGTGCGTTATAAATTTGAAAATCCAACTTTTTAGAGAAGCGTGAAAGGTCACTAATAGAATACTCCAAGTTCATAATGTCACTGTCATCCCACATGGCATCCATTTTACTTGAAGGGTAAAGAACATCGGTACTTCTGTTGGCTGTGTAACTCAACTTTAACTCTTGATTATCAGCCACATCAATAAATACTTTTCCCATGTACATCTTTTTATCAAAAGCATCCATCCCTTTATAGGCAGGAGCATAGTTAAAACCACCCAGTGTGGTTCCTGCCGTATAGTTGCTTAACTGTTCTGCAAAATCATTGCCATCACCATCTTCATACTGCTCACCCTGTTCTGATGAAGCAGCAAAAAGCACACGTACCTTATCACTCCCACCGGAGATGGTTCCGGAAGCTTTTTTATACCCAAAAGATCCTGCATTCAGATTTAACTCTCCACTCAGCTCTTTGCTCGGTTTTTTAGTCGTTACCTTCACTGAACCACTTAACGTACCAAACTCTTCAACATCAAAAGGTCCTTCTCGTACTTCCACTTCATCTATGGCATGAGTTACCACATGTGACAATGGTGGATCCATTCTGTTCACACAAGCTCCACACACTTTTGCACCGTCAATCGTTACATTAATATTGTCTCGTTTTTGCCCTCTTAAGATAATATCATTCGCGATGCCACTTCGCCTAATAAGTGAAACACTTGGAAACTTGTTGCTTAATGCTTCAGCTAAGTCAGCAGACTTCACCTCTTCTCCACCAACATTTTCGACGATTTTTGTGTTGACTTTTTCAACAACATCAATGCCCTCTAACTGCTCTGCTCCCTGCAAAACAGCCATACACGCCATAGATAAATAGATACTCTTTTTCATTAATAAACTCCTCTTATAGTAATAATAAGCTTATCATAGAGAGATTGTGTTAATTTAGTGTTAATTTTTTAAAAGATTGCTTGAATTAGAAAGAAAAGCCTTGTAAGTGTGAAAAGTCTTACAAGGTAAAGTTTGAGAAAATGTGAAAATCACATAAAGATGATTATCGCTAAGCGTTTATAGTGTGTAATATAAACGCTTAGCAATAATCATGATATTTTGCAAGTATTAAAACTTACAAAATATCTTTAATGTAGTACCAATTAGAAACCTGTACTAACACCAACCACTACAATTTTTTCATCAGAAGCAGACCCTGCATCAGCACTATAGTCACTATAAGCTAAAGAGAAATCTACTTTATCAAATGATTTACTAGCACCTACAGAATAACGTGTTCCATAATCTTCATAATCACCCCATCCAAGGTCAAGACTATAATCTTTTGGTAAAGCAACTGAAGCTTCTACAGCAATATCTGAAAGCTCATAACCATCATTCACACCCTTAGAGTAAGTAGCTCCAAGACTGGCTACACCAAAATCTTTACTTAAACCAAAATAAACTTCATCAAAGTTAATGTCTGATTCATTAACATAACCAAATTTAATGTATCCTAAATCATACTCTATACCGGCTACTTCACCTGCATATCCTACATAACCATCAACCTCAGCAGTTGCAGCTGAACCAAAATCAACATTTGATGCCCATGTTCCTGCATACAATCCACCATAAGTAAAATCAATACCACCTTGAATAGCTGCAGCATTTCCTGTTTGAGTCATACCTCTCCATACGTAATTACTTACAGCACCAGCATTTGAGCTAACCTCTACTTCAGTAGCTACTGCTGCTGTACTTATTGCACTTACAGCTACTGCTGCAATTAGACTTAATTTTGTAAACTTCATATTGTTCCTTTGTATTTAGTTATGAAGTTATTATAGTCTATTTTTATTTTGATAGATAGTAGACAGTTGATTATTTTTTAATCAGTTTGAAAATAACTAAAATTTTAACACCATTTTAAATAATTTTTTATCCCTTACTTAATATAGTAAGTACTTAATTCAGATGAAAACATTATAAATTTTTCATATTGCCTATTTTTTATACAAAAAAACTGTCATTTAAAAATCAAAAGGGGTTATACTTAGACATTCAAAAATTCAAAGGAGTACGTTTATGAAAAATAAATTTCTAGCACTGATAACACTGTTATCTTTACCAATCCTTGCATTAGCAGAGGATACACTCAACTCAGGTGATACAGCATGGATGATGGTATCTACTGCATTTGTATTGTTAATGACACCGGCAGGTCTTGCACTGTTTTATGCAGGTATGACACGATCTAAAAATGCACTAAATACTTTCTCTATGGTTATGGGAGCATTTGTTTTAGCATTTGTTGTTTGGATTGTTGCAGGTTACTCAATCGCATTTGGAACAAGCGAAAGTGCACTGTTACAAAACTTTATGGGTGGATTTGGAAACATGATGCTCAGTGGTATCTCTTGGACTGACCTAAGTGGTTCTTACCCTACTTATGTATTTATTGCTTTCCAAGGTACATTTGCAGCGATTACAGTAGCCATTGCTTCAGGTTCGGTTATTGGACGTATGAAGTTCTCTACATGGATGGTTGTTGTAGCATTATGGGGGATCTTAGTATATGCTCCTATTACTCACATGGTATGGGGTGGAGACGGTGCCTTACTCTTTGATGCCGGTGCGTTAGACTTTGCCGGTGGTACAGTTGTACACATGAACGGTGGTTTGGCTGGTCTTGTTTTGGCTATCTTAATTGGTAAAAGAGCCGGTTACAATACGGTAGCTATGAAACCTTTCTCTATTATCTTAACTGCAGTGGGTGCAGCGTTATTATGGTTCGGTTGGTATGGATTTAACGGTGGATCTGCATTTGGTGCAAACGCTATTGCCGGTCTTGCTGTTCTTACAACCACCATTGCTACGGCTGCAGGTGCTGTAACATGGATGTTAATTGAGTGGTTTGTGTATAAAAAACCTACACTATTAGGAATTGCGTCAGGTATCATCGCCGGTTTAGTTGCCATTACTCCAGCTGCCGGTTTTGTTGATGTATCAGGTGCATTTATTATCGGTATTGTTGGTTCAATCGTAGCATTCTTCGGTGTTGTTAAACTTAAAAAGATGTTTGGTTATGATGACTCGCTTGATGCATTTGGTATCCACTTCCTAGCCGGTCTTTGGGGTGCATTGGCAACTGCTTTCTTTGCACTAAATAACCAAGATTTACTTTGGGATGGCCCTCTTAAAGCAGATGGTGATAGAATGGGACAATTTTTTGTACAACTTGAGTCTGTAGTGGTTGTTGGTCTATGGACACTGATTGGGACAGTAGTTGTTTACTATGTTGCATCTGCATTAACTGGTGGTGCTCGAGTAGACGAAGAGACTGAACATGATGGTCTTGATGAGTCAATTCACGGTGAGAAAGGATTGAACCTGTAAGGGTTTGATTACTTGAAAGAACACCATTTGAACAAAGTCCAAATGGTTACGCTAACGCTGAGTTAACTTCAGCAGTTGGCTCACGCAATTTATTGTGTATTTTAAATGAAAAGGATTATTTTATGAAAAAAATTGAAGCGATTATCAAACCTTTTAAACTAGAAGATGTTAAAGAGGCATTGGTAGAAGCAGGTATCGAAGGGATGACCATCTCTGAGGTTAAAGGTTACGGACGTCAACAAGGTCACTCTGAATTGTATAGAGGAGCTGAATATGTGGTTGAGTTTATTCCTAAAGTTAAAATTGAAATCGTAGTTAGCACACAAGCATTTGCTGACGCAGCAATTAATGCCATTAAAACGGCTGCCCATACCGGTAAAATCGGTGATGGTAAAATCTTTGTATCTGATATTACCAATGTTATTAGAGTTCGTACAGGTGAAACCGATACAGACGCTCTTTAAGATTTTAAACTCTTAAAATAGAGAGTTTTCGGTACTTTAGTACCGAAAACTCCTTCTAAGATTTCTCATTTATTTATGAGCTTTCTTCTCCTATTGCTTATTTTTTAAGCATATATTCCTTGACTTTCTCAGAATCTCTTAGCTATTCTATTCCTTACCTTTACACATTAGGAGATGTTATGGAAATGAACTATGTAATAGATACCTTTTTTGCTATCTTTGCAATGACACTGATTATATTGATGGTACCGGGTTTTGCCATGTTGGAAGCCGGTTTGGTACGGACTAAAAACGTTACTGCTGTACTTACCGTAAATGTAATGATTTACGCTGTAGCCTCAATGGCTTTTTTACTGATAGGATACAAATATGCCTTCGGTTCTTGGGATCACCAAGAGAGCATGAGTAACTATGCATTCTTTATGTTCCAAATGGCTTTTGTAGGAAAAGTAGTAAACATTATGAGTGGGGGTGTAAGTGAACGATCACGTATTTTACCTCTAGCACTCTTTACCATTGCTGTTGGAGCTTTTATCTACCCAACCATCGTAAACATTACATGGGGTGCAAACTTTTTGTCAGGAACCATACTTGATATTTCAGACATGTCTGACCTTGCCGGTTCAACCGTTATTCACTCAACAGGTGGTTGGGCATTGGTTGCAGCCATTCTTATTATGGGATCTCGTCGTGGACGTTATGTTAAAGGAAAAGTAAAAGTTATTCCTGCATCAAACATTCCATTGGTCACACTTGGAGCCTTCTTACTCTGGATTGGTTGGTTTGGATTTAACGGTGGTTCAGTAGGTGCCATCTCATCAAAAGAGAATGCTGACGCCGTTGCTTTAACCATTATGAATACCAATACTTCCGGTCTTACCGGTGCTGTTGCAGGTTGGTTATTGACCTATTTCCGATATAAAAAATTCGATATTACCATGATTTTGAACGGTGCTTTAGGTGGACTCGTTGCTGTAACAGCCGGACCGGATCAATATGATATCTATACGCCTTTACTTATTGGTTTTATTGGTGGGGCATTGGTTGTATGGTGTGTTCCACTTTTCGATAAACTTAAAATGGATGATCCGGTTGGTGCATTATCAGTACACTTGGTCAATGGTATTTGGGGTACGTTAGCTGTTGGTATTTTTGTTGATGGTGTAAGTATTTTAACACAACTAAAAGGTATAATTGTAGTTGCACTTATTGTCTTCCCACTATCATGGATTACGATTTATATTATTAACAAAGTATTCCAACTTCGTGCCGATGATGATGAGCAACTTGAAGGAATCGATGCTACCGAGTGTGGTATGGAAGCTTACCCTGAGTTTAAACGTAGTATCTAATTTTAGATTAAAAAAGGAGCATAAATGAAAAAAATCGAAGCAATCATCAAGCCATTTAAACTTGAAGATGTGAAAGAAGCATTGGTAGAAGCAGGTATCGAAGGGATGACCATTTCTGAAGTAAAAGGATATGGACGACAACAAGGTCATTCAGAGCTTTACAGGGGAGCTGAATACGTTATTGAGTTTATTCCAAAAGTAAAAATTGAAATTGTGGTAAGTACACAAGAGTATGCAGATATTGCAATTAATGCCATTAAAGAGGCTGCAAACACCGGTAAAATAGGTGATGGTAAAATTTTTGTTAGCAATATTGATCACGTTATTCGTATTCGTACGGGTGAAGAGAATGAAGAAGCACTCTAATCGAGGTCTCTTTTAAGGTGGGAGAATCCCACCTTAAAATTATTTAACCCATTTTCTCTAAAATCTCTTCTAGCGATAAACTACTTAAAACTCGACTATCAAACATCTCAAAGCTCTCACTCTTTTCTCGTTTATCCCGATACAGCTTCATTAACTGTTTCACTCTTTCTTGTGCTATTGGCAGTGGCAAAGCTTTAAAAAGTTGTCGTGCTTCTTTGGCCTCTGTAGTCGCTTTTCCACCGATGAAGATATGCACCCCATCAACACTATTACCCTTTTCATCTTTAGCCTTACATCCCTCAAATCCAATATCAGCGATACCATGAATACCACAGCCTTTAGGACAAGCAGACCAGTACATGCGTACTTTTCCATCCTCTATAGGGACTTCACGTTGTAGAAAGTTTGCCATGGCAATGGCATCGGTTTTATTGGGAATGACTCCAAACGCACAAGTGGCTGTTCCTGCACAAGCGATTTGGTGATTGTAGTAGGTGTTATGATAGCGTTTATAGATATCAAAGAGAAGATTCTGTTGTACCTCATTTACCCTTTCTTCTTTTACAATCACATAAAGACTCTGCTCTACACTAAGGCGAATTTCACCTTTGACACTACGGGCTACCTCAGCTACCTCTGTCAAACAATTTCCGGAAAATATACCACTAGGAATACTAAAATGAATCGCTTTTTGACCTTCTCCTAAATCAAAAACTCCACTCTCATCCAGCCTATACTCTTGTGTGGCTAAAATCTCTCCTGCTGATTCATATGCTAAACCACTATACGCTTTAATCGCCTCTACAAAAGCTTCCATTCCTACAGCTTCGAGTAAAAAGTGCAATCTGTTTTTATTACGGTTGTCTCTAAATCCATATTGTTTAAAAAGATTGATAATGGCTAAAAACGTAGGAACAACCTCCTCTTCTTGTATAAAAAGTCCTGTATCTCTAGCCTGAACCCCTACACGTCCTCCAAGATAGAGATTAAACCCCAGCATCTCATTTTTTTGAGCGATAATAAAACAGCAATCATGCCCATAGATATTACAGTCATTGGTATTGGTTCCTAAAATTGACGTGTTAAATTTTCGTGGTAAGGTTCCTATCCACTCCTCTTTATTGAGAAAAATCGCTTGTAGCTCATCAATAAGGGGTTTCACTTCGATAATCTTTTTATTGCCTAAACCATCAAAGGAGGAGGTAACAATGTTTCTAAAGTTATCTATTCCCGTTTGAAAGGTACTTATGCCCACACTGTCCAGTTCTTTTAAAACCGTAGCCAAGTTCTCAAGCTCTATGTAACGCAACTCTATCTGTTGACGTGTGGTAATATCAATGTAGTCATCACCATAAAGTTTTGCCATCTCTCCAATCTTCTCTGCCTGTTCGATAGTTAATTGCCCGGCAGGAATACGCACTCTTAACATGAACTTGCCATCTTTTTTCAAAAAAGCTCCAAAACATTTTAAGAAATAGCTGCTGTCAGCATCTTCTAACTTCTCTAAACCATTAGAACAGATGTTCTCTAATTGGTGGTAAACCTCCATAGGAGTTTTGGTTGCTTTTATTTGCTCTATCTTATTTTGTTTTTTATTTCTTGCTTCAAATGCTTCTTCTAACTGTTTCATAAATATTCTCCTTAAATTTTTTGGGTTGCCGTATTTAAATTTTCCATTGCGTAATCTTTAAAATTCACCACATCTCCAAACACCAAAATGGCTGGTCGTTCTGCCTCTTTGGCATTTATGACCAACTCATCTATGGTGGTAGCAATAACTTTTTGATTTTTTCGACTGGCATTAGAGATAATGGCACAAGGTTTATTGGCACTTACCCCTATTTTTTGACTCGCTTCAACAATCTCTTGAACTCGACTCAGTCCCATTAAGACAACCACCGTATGATTGGCTTTGTTTAAGAGCTCTATCCAATCCAAGTTCACGGAATTTCCTTTAAGATGAGCCGACACCACCGTAAAACCACTGGCGTACCCTCGTGCCGTTATAGGGATGTTTGCCATCATTGGAGCAGCAATCGAGGAGCTAATCCCAGGAATCACCTCTGTTTTTATACCCTCTTCAATCAAACTCTGCAACTCCTCAGCCCCACGCCCAAAAACAAAAGGGTCACCACTTTTGAGCCGTGCGACGGTTAAGCCTTGTGATGCGTACTTAATGATTAAAGCATTAATCTCCTCTTGTTTCATCGAGTGAAACCCTTTCTGTTTACCTACAAAAACCTGTGTACATTTTGGTGGAACCAATTGCATTATCTCATCACTAATTAGATGGTCATAGAGTACCACATCGACATGCTGTATAATTTTATAGGCTTTCAGTGTGAGCAGTTCAGGGTCGCCTATGCCACATCCTACCAGATAGACTTGACTACTCATTTTTTTCCATTACAGACGCTTTAATAGTGTCGTTCGATTTTATCGAACCTACAGGCTTTTCCAATGCTCCGGCAACTTGAACCTCCTTTTGCACAATCCCCTCTGGAACAGCATCACTATAAAGGTTTACGGCACACTGTTTAAAGTTAGGCTCAAACGACTTTGGGTCAAACTCGGCAATGGTCACAGAGTTTATCAGCTGTTCGCTAAAGTGAAATGGAACAAAACAGTCACCCTCTCGTACCACTTCGGTCACCTTAACTATTAAGTTTTCAACTTTACCACGACTTGAACCGATGGTAATTCTATCACCACTTTTTACGTGTAACTTCTTGGCATCTTTAGGGTTAAGTTCCACCCACGCTTCAGGTGCTAAATCATTGAGTAATGCAATGCTCTTGGTCTTGGTTCGGGTGTGCCACTGCTCCACCGTTCGACCTGTATTCAGATTTAGTGGAAAATCAGGATTACAACGCTCACTCAAAGGCTGCCAATCAACAGGTAGTAGTTTGGCTTTTCCATCGTCGGTTTTACACTCAAACCCCTCAGAGTAGAGTCGTTTTTTACCCTCGGGATACTGCTCATTACAAGGCCACTGAATGCCACCCAACGCCTCTATTTTCTCATACGACATGGAAGAGTAGTCACAAAGCTGACCGGCACTCACCCGTTTTATCTCTTCAAAAATATCTGAGCTTGATTTAAAATCTTTAAAAAGAAGCTCATGTTTCCCCTCAAAATATTTAGAAAATTCTATAACAATGTTCGTATCGCTCATGGTTTTACCCAATGGTTCAACAGCTTTTTTGGCATAATTACATCGTCGTTCAGAGTTGGTGTAGGTTCCCTCTTTCTCCGACCATGTGGCTGCTGAAAAAATCACATCAGCCGTCTGGGCTGTTTCGCTCATAAAGGCATCTTGCACCACCAAAATATCCAGTTTTTTTAAGGCTCTACGCAACTTATTTTGGTCGGGAAAACTCACCAGTGGATTGGTTGCTGTCACCCAAAGAGCTTTTATCTCCCCTGCATCAATGGCATCGATAATCTCTGGGTAGGAGTACCCTCTTTTAGTAGGTATAAGTTCCGTTGGTACACCAATAATATCAGCAAATAGTGCCCTATCGGTGTCCGATGCAAAGTTTCTGTACCCTGGAATGGAAGAGGTAAACCCAAATTCACGTGTTCCCATGGCGTTACATTGACCTGTAATTGAAAAAGGAGAAGCCCCTTCACGCCCCAAGTTTCCTGTAATAAGTGCCAAGTTACAAATAGCACTCACGGTATCGGTTCCAATGGAACTTTGGTTCACCCCCATTGTCCAAGCCGACATCGCTTTGTCGGCTGTGGCATACACTTTTGCCAAGTTGTAAAGCATTTTAACATCAAGTCCTGTAATACGTGCCACCTCTTGAGGTGGATAGTTGTTCATAATGTGCTTTTTAAACTCTAAGCCACCAGAAGTTCGCTCTTTTATAAACTGCTCATCTTCCCAACCCTGCTCAAAGATAATGTAGCAAAGCCCATTGAGCAGTGCTAGGTCTGAACGAGGAGCCAAAGGTACAAAAATATCAGCCATGTTCGCCGTTTTAGAGTGTCGTGGGTCAACCACAATAATGGTTGGTTTTTTACCTGTAATTTTCTTATTTTTGGCGATATGCAGTTTGAGTATGGGATGGTTATCAGCGATATTCGCCCCTATGAGCAGTATCACATCGGCATGAGAGAAATCTTCATACGAAGCAGGAGGGCCATCGCTTCCAAAGCTCTGTTTGTAGCCCATTACAGCACTTGCCATACAGAGGGTGGTGTTTCCATCATAGTTATTGGTCTCTAATCCTAACTGAACAAACTTACCCAAAGTGTAAAAATCTTCGGTCAAAAACTGCCCTGTTGAGATACACGCAACAGCCCCCTTTCCATGTTCAGCCTGAATGGCTTTAAACTTGTCAGCTGTATGTTGAAACACCTCATCCCACTCAACAGCTTGAAGTTCTCCATTTTTACGAATCATCGGTATGGTCACACGGTTATCAGCATCGACCATCTCATGTTCGGTTAACCCTTTAGGGCAAAGTGTCCCCTTACTCACAGGGTGAGCAGGGTCACCTTTGGTATAGACAGGTCGTCCATCTTTCACCCCAATGTACAATCCACACCCCACACCACAATACCCACAAGTACTCCGTACCCACTCATCAGGGGTTTTAAAGTTGGAGATTTTTCCAAATTTTGCATCGTCTGCTTTTTTGTACTTGTCCGTTTTGATGTCTGTCCCCAAAAAGTTTTTTAATTTATTTAACATTTTTTCTCCTATCCCCTCTGATTCCCGGCAAAAAAGTTCCCAGCCAAGCCCAAAGGAACAACGGTTCGATAAAACAGGTAACGACCTGCCAACTCACTCACCAATGCCCCAATAGTCGCTACCACCAATGTAACAATCGCCAAACCTATTAATCCACTCGCCGTAAAGAGTATTGCCAACAACGGCAAAGACAACGCAAAAACAATCAAAGAGTAGAGTCTAAACTTTTTAATCTGACCAAAATGCTCTTGTAATAAAATACGTGTTCGGTTTAACTGATAGTACAATGACCCCTCTTTGTCTAAATGACGGTAAAACATCACCTCATCGTAGATAATCAGCACTTGTGCCATTCCTGAAAGCAATGCTACAGCTAAAAGCACCATGGCTCCCTCTTTTCCATTGCTTATTAAAAGCATCATCGCAATAAGTAGAAACCCAACATACCCTGAACCAAAAAAGCGTTTGGTTGTTGAAGCTCTGTTCCATGCAGGTCTGGCGCGTACACGGTAAATCATCGACTGTGCATAGATACCAAACAGCCCCATCAGTAGGGTCATGGTCATCACTAAAATAAGGATAAAACCTTTAATCTCTAAAAAGTACATCCCTGCAACCAGCGTGGCTAACCCTGTATAGGCTCCCAATGCAATTGCTTCACGACTTAGCCATGAAGTTCGCCAATTTTTCATGGCTGTCATGGCTAAAATAGGACGACCCAAATGCAGTGCCGAAAGTGGCAAACCAATCGCTGAGGGTATAAATGCCATAATCGCCATGGCTAAGGTAGGTTCAGGTAAATTAAAGCCTAATGAGAAAAGCACTTGACCTAAAAAGAGTGCTAAAAATGCCCCCAAGGAGACTTGTGTCAATACCGTCATAAAGACCAACGGCAATTCAGCATGAGCAGGTTTGAGTAGTCGCTCATCAGCAGGTTTCAATCCATTTTTACCATCTTTGGGCATGTTTTCAGGTAAGGTATAACGTGTGGTCGGTTTGGTTATCTGTACATCAGGCAAATGAGGAGCAACCCCCTCTTTTTCCATGTCGTACTGTATCCACGCCTCTTTGTGTACCACCTCTATCTCGATGGCACCGGCAGGACAGGCTTGAACACAAGCAGGGGTTTCATTAACTGCCAATTTATCATGACACATGTCACACTTGGTGACGATGCCTCGGTCATAATTCATCACAGGCACTTCATAAGGGCAGTTCCATGTGCAGTATTGACACCCGATACAAGCGTCATCATCGTGCCAAACAATCCCGTTATTTTCAAACTTCACATAGGAGTTGGTAGGACAGCCAATAAGACACTCAGGCTCGATACAGTGATTACAGGACATGGAGTTAAAGAACTGTAAAACATGAGGAAACTCACCCCCCTCCATCTCGCCAACACGTCGCCACTTGACCTCAGCTGGGTTGTTCTGAAGCTCATTACAAGCAGCTTCACAACAGTGACACCCCACACAGGCAGTGGCATCAAAGTGAAAACGGTACTGCTCTCCCTCTTTAAGATCAGGAACCTCTATACTGTAGTTACCACACTGCATTCCTGTATCAGCTTGGTGGTTTATAAAACTCTCTAATGGACTATAATTCATTTTATCTCTCTGGATACTCTTTTTTTCATTATAGTCATAAATTAATGTAAAATTAATATTTTTATGTATAAAAAATAGACAATTATTGAATAATTAGGAATTATTATTTATTTAAAGAAGGATATAATATAAATTTTATGTATTTTTAAGGTTGTAAAATTACAACCTCTCTATCTGTACCGGGGTATGATTATAGTCAGGCTCCATCGACTCACTGTCAAGTAAATCATTGGTCAAATAATTAATTTCTCGGTTACTCAAAGGGACAAAGAGTGTTTTTTCACGAATGGTATCGGTAATCAAGGCTTCACTCTCTATGGCTCCTCTAGCAGAAATAATTTTAATGGCATCACCATTTCTAAGTCCCAAGGCTTTCGCATCATTGGGGTGAATCTCACAGAAGTTGAGCTTTTTATGGTACAGCAGGGTTTTTGGCAGGTTGGTTTTGGTTCCGGAGTGCCACTGGTCTCGGGTTCGTCCTGTCAAGAGAATAAACGGATGGGTGAGGGAAATTTTTTCACTCATCAGACGGTTCTCAACAAAATGTAAGTTGGCTTTTTGATTTTTGGTAAAAAATTTCCCCTCTTGACGAATCTTTTCGCCCCATACAAAAGGTTCACTGTTTAACTCTTTATAATTGGCATTGTAGATGTCCAGATGGGGATTCAATCGGCACATCGCTTGAAACTCTTCAAAAATCTCTTGAGGGTTTTTAAAATTAAACGCCTCTCTATACCCCAAGGCTTGACCCAAGAGCTGAAAAATCTCCCAATCGGCTTTACAGTCTATTGAGGTACGGGTCAGTTTCATCTGTTTGGTGATGGTTCTGTCCATATTGGTCTGTGTTCCCTCTTTTTCACCCCATGGAGCAGCTGGTAGTTTAATGTGGGCAAAGTTTGACGTTTCAGAGTTCTCATACGCATTAATCTCCACCACCAAAGGAATCTTTTTCATCAATCGTTCCGTCTCATGTCGATTGGGTAAGTGGTAAACAGGGTCGGTATGGCAGATAATCAGTACCTCCAAATTGGCTTTCATCATCTCGGTGGCAGTGAGTCCTGCTTTGTTGTCTATCTTATCGGTTCCCCAAAATTCTGAAACCTTTTTAATGGAATCTTTATCAAACCCAAAATGGACTGCCAACATGGTAGAGAGTCCCCCTACTTCACGCCCTCCCATCGCATTGGGTTGTCCGGTTAAGCTAAAGGGTCCATTGCCCTCTTTAAAGATTTTACCTGTGAGTAGATGAATATTGATGAGTGCAAGATTTTTGTCCACCCCTTGACTCGACTGGTTCAACCCCATTGTCCATGCCGAGATGATGTTCTCATTGGCTTTAAAGAGTTCCCAAAACTCTTCAAACTGCTCTTGTGTTATCCCTGTTCGTTTAAGCATTTTGGTTTTAGGAATCCGTTTGAACTTATTTTTTAAAAGCGTAAAATTGTTCACCGATTTCTCTATAAATGCTTCATCCACCAACCCTTCATCTATAATCCGTGAAGCGACCAAATTAAAAAAGTCTATATCACTTCCTACTTTAATCGGCAGATGCACATCGGCTATCTTTGCTGTATCTGTTAAACGGGGGTCAATGACGATGATTTTAAGCCCTTGTTTTTTGGCTTTTACAATTTGATTATGAAACACCACATGGGCTTCGGCTGTATTGGCTCCCACCAAAATAAGCAAGTCCGATTTAAAAATGTCCTTCATACGCACAGGCACATAGTCAATTCCAAACGCTTTAATGTGTGCTGTCACGGCAGATGCCATACAGGTTCGGCTGTTGGTGTCCACATTGTTCGTACCGATAAACCCTTTTCCCAGTTTATTGGCAACATAATAATCTTCGGTAAGGAGTTGTCCTGAAAGGTAAATTCCCACTCTCTCTTTAGGGGCTTTTTGAATGGCTGATACAATTTTAGCAATGCTCTTATCCCAAGTCGAAACCTCATACCCCTCCTCTATACGCTCTCGCATTAACGGTCGTAAGAGTCGTGATGCTGTTTGAATGCTTATCAACTCCGACACCCCTTTAGAACAGAGTTTCCCCTCATTAATAGGATAGGCGACATCCCCTATTAACCGATGGGTATCAAACTCAATACCACACCCCACCCCACAATATCCACAAACTGACTTTATTACCATTTCTTTTAACCTTATAATCCTCATGTAAATTCTTCTTTATCTTTTATCATATCGTAGATTAATGTAAAGTTAAGAAAAAGAGGGATGAAAAAAGAGACAATAAGACTACTTAAATAAAAAACATATTTTTTAATGTATTTTTAAGTTAATTGTATAAATTTTATACAATAATATGAATAAAAAAGACAGTTCAATAGATATAATTATGAAATTTTAAGATTAAAAGGAAGATTATGGCAGGATTTAAAGCGTTAAAGGGACAAGGTCACGGAATGACTTTGTTTATGGCATTCTTATATTTCGATATGAGTTTTATGGTCTGGACAATGTTGGGACCACTGAGTACAGAGATTACAGAAGCGTTGGCTTTAACAGGTCACATGATGACAGCAGGAGAGAAAGCAACCTTACTTTCACTCCCAATTTTATCAGGGGCGATTCTTAGAATTGTACTGGGATTTGGGGTTGATAAGTTTGGAGCCAAAAAGACAGCTTTGGTAGCACAGTTCATTGTTATTTCTGCACTGCTTATGGCGTATATATTGGGTAGCACTATTACCTATAACCAACTGCTTATTGTAGCCCTTGGTCTTGGTTTTGCAGGGGCTTCGTTTGCCGTTGCCCTTCCTCAAGCCGGTCAGTGGTATCCACCAAAACTTCAAGGCGTTGTTTTGGGTATTGCAGGTGCCGGTAACATCGGTGTGGTTATTGACTTCCTTTTTGCTCCAAAAATCGCTGAAATTTGGGGTTGGGAAGCCGTATTCTTGGTGGGTGCCGTTATGGCAATCGTTGTTTTTGTAGCCTATCTCTTTTTAGCCAAAGATGCCCCTGCTGAGGTCTATACTGTTCGTCCTAAAAAGTTAAAAGATTATGGTAAACTTCTCAAAGATAGAGATACATGGTGGTTTAACCTCTTCTATGCCATTAGTTTTGGTGGATTTGTTGGGTTTGCAGGGTACATGAAAGTTTACCTTATGAACACCTATCAAATAGATATGTCTGCATTTGGTGAAGCCTATCTAAATGAAGAGAATGTTAAAGTTGTGGCTGGGTACTTTGGAGCTTTCTGTATCTTTGCCGGTGCAGTTTTACGACCTGTAGGTGGAGCGATTGCCGATAAACTTGGTGGAGTAAAATCACTCTACTTCTTCTTTGGAACGGTAGCAATCTTGGCAATTCTTAATGCGACCATGACACTACCATTTGGTTTAGCCATTGTGGTTCTTTTCTTAATCATGGCAAACCTCGGTATGGCAAACGGTGCTGTTTTCCAACTGGTTCCACAACGGTTTGGTAAAGATATCGGAATCATGACAGGAATCGTAGGTGCAGCAGGTGGACTTGGTGGTACAGCGTTGATTCAAACCCTTGGTTGGTCAAAAGGGGCATTTGATGGATATGCAGCCGGATTTATGATCTTTGCAACGGTGGTACTTCTTGCTATTGCAGGTATCTCACTGGTGAAGACGCGATGGAGAACCACTTGGGGCGTTCAAGCCGGTGGACGAATCTAAAATCCGTAGGGACAGCCCCCAGTGGCTGTCCGTTTCAGACAAAATTTATCTGAATTTTAAAGGTGGTAACATTTATGAGTAAAAAAAACATCAAAGTTTCAGGTTTCTCCTTAGCTAAGAGAAAAGAGTTGGTAGGAGATGACTTCTACGATGTAAAAACCATGAACGAGCTAACCATTGCCGTAGTTTGCGACGGTGTCGGTTCTGCCGATGAAGGAGCTGAGGCTGCCAAAAGAGTTACGACCCACCTTATGACCAACTTTAAAAATCGTCCACAGAGTTGGAGTATTGAAAAATCCATTAAAACTTTTATCCGTTCTATTAACAGTATACTTTATCAAGAGTCGATGATAAATTATGAACGCCCTGAATTGGTCACCACACTTACCATCGCTGTAATAGAGGGAGACCGACTTTATGGAGCCAATGTAGGAGACAGCCGAATTTACCTCTTACGCGATAAAAAACTCACCCAACTCTCGAATGACCAAGCTGAAGGAAGCATGTTAACCCAAGCCATTGGAATTGCTGATGTTGTTAGCCCTTACTATTTTGAAAACACCATTGCAAAAGGAGACAACCTTCTACTCTGTAGTGATGGACTCTACGGTGTTATGAGTGACAACCGACTTGAGACAGGCACCACCATGGGTGCACACCATCTTGTAAAACAAGCCAGTCGTCTAATGGAGAATAACCTTCCGGATGATACCACAGCTGTAGTGGTTCAAATAAATGAGATTAATCAAATCGAGATTTTAAAACAACAAGAGCTGATTATTCCTAAAAAGTTAACAGTGGGTATGGAGATAGATGGGTATCTTTTGAAAAAGTCGCTTATTCAAAACCATCGTACTTGGCTCTGTTCCAACAAAGGCAAAAACTATGTCTTAAAATTTGCTCCCGTAGAGGCAATTGACGACGCTCGTCTACTTGACTTATTTGTTAAAGAAGCATGGAATGCAAAACGACTCAAGGCTGGTTTTTTCCCAAAAGCCGTCATTCCTAAAAATCGTACTCATCGCTACTATGTAATGAACCTTTTGGAGGGTATTGACCTAAAAAGCCACCTCAAAAAACGACCACTATCGGTAGATGACAGTGTTAACTTGGTAAAGATGCTCCTAAAAATGGGCCAATATCTTTTAAAATTTGACCTTGTGCATGGCGACATAAAACCCGAAAATATTATGATTAGTGAACGTGATGGAAAACATGTTTTTAAAGTCATTGATTTTGGCTCTATGACTGAACTTTATAGCATTAATTCCAAAGCAGGAACGCCTTCTTATTTGGCACCTGAGCGTTTTCATGAAAGCAGTATTAATGAATCTACCGAGCTCTTTGCTATGGGGGTAACCCTCTACGAAGCCCTTACAGGTAAATTCCCTTATGGTGAGATCGAACCGTTTCAAAGCCCAAATTTTAAAAATCCTGTTCAGCCCATAAAACATAACCCAAACATACCCAACTGGCTCAATAGTATACTGTTACGTACCATAAGTAAAGAGGGTAAATACCGTTACCAACACTACTCTGAAATGCTTTTTGAACTCAATAATCCCGACAGAGTAAAACCTTTCTTCAATCAAAATATGACCCTACAAGAGCGAAACCCTTCACTCTTTTATAGAATTGCCTTTACCCTTTCGTTTCTACTCAATCTACTGCTTATTTTTTTATTCCTAAAATAAGTAGTAGCTTATCCCAAAGTATTAATTATTTTTATACATTAAATTAATGACCAATAATTAATCATATTTAATGTAAAATTAAGAATATATTGTATAAAAATTATACATATATTGAAAATATATTGTATGTTTTTAGGATAAAATAAACCTATCAAAAACATTTTAATGTAAAAATAAGGAGTCAAAATGTTAAAGAATCTTGTAAAAGCCTCTCTTCTCTTGTCAATCTCAGCTTCTGCTGTTTTTGCTACCCCTGAAAAAACCGACTTAAAAATTGGTTTTATTGCCTTAACCGATTGTGCACCATTGGTTATCGCTAAAGAGAAAGGTTTCTTTAAAAAATATGGATTGAATGTCCACGTCGCCAAAGAGGGTGGTGGATGGCCCGGTATTCAGCAAAAAGTAATTTCTGGAGAGTATGACTTTTCACATGCTTTAGCCGGTATGCCAATCGCTGCGACTTTAGGAATTAATGGTGATGCTCACCTTCAAGCCCTTTTATCATTAGACTTTAATGGAAATGCCATCACTTACGGTAACAACATTATTAAAGAGATGGAAAAATATGGATTGGACAAAACAACCCGACCTGTAACGGCTGACAGTCTTAAAAAGTACATTGACGCCAAACATAAAGCAGAGGGTGACAAATATCAGCCACTCAGTTTTGGTATGGTTCACCCTGTTTCAACCCACAACTATGAGCTACGTTACTGGATGGCATCGGCAGGAATTGTGCCGGATACCGACTGTACCATTAAACCATTCCCTCCACCAACCATGCCGTCGAACTTGATTGCCGGAAATATTGAGGGTTACTGTGTCGGTGAGCCTTGGAACTCACGAATCGTACTCAAAGGAAAAGGTTCTGCACTGGTTACCAACTATGACATTTGGAACAACAATCCTGAAAAAGTACTTCAAGCCAGAGCTGATTTTGTAAAGAAGTATCCGGAGACGACTAAAGCCGTAATGAAAGCCGTTATCGAAGCTCAAATGTGGCTTGATGCTTCATGGGAAAACAGAGAAGAAGCAATTGGTTATTTGGCTAAAAAGAACTATGTAAAAGCACCTAAAAATGTTCTTAGAAAATCGATGAGTGGAACGTTTCTCTACAACAAAGGGGTAGACAGTAGCAACCCTATGTTTAATGTATTTGCCAACTATTATGCAGCCTATCCTTACTACAGTCATGGTATGTGGTTTATCACCCAAATGTACCGATGGGGACAAATTGACAAACCAGTTAATATGAAAGAGACCATTGAAAAAGTTTATAGACCAGACCTTTTTGCCGAAGTAGCTAAAGAAGTTGGCTATATCTTACCACCAAGTGCTTGGAAAAAAGATGGTGTGGACGAGTACAACAAATTTATCGATGGTAAAGTTTGGGATCCTAACAAAGCCGTTGAGTATATTTTTGATGTTCAAGTAGTTGAATCAAAAGTAAGTAAAGAAGATTTACTCAAAGCAAACAACTGGAGTGTAGAGACCAAACAACCTAAATATGTTTGTCCTTATGGACCTGCCGGATGTGCTGACCCTAAATTTGTGACCAAGAAATAATTTAATTTTGACGGTGCGTTGGAAAACGCACCCTACTGTTTATATCTCTAAGTACCCAAAGGATATTACCACCTCCTTTTAATTACACCCCCCACTGACATCGACTTTGGGTACTTAGAGATATAAACATATCAAAGGAGAAAACAAATGAACAATGAACTTGCAAAAAAAATCATATTACCTGTATTGGTATTTATCGCCATTATTGGGGTATGGAGTAGTATTGCTAATATCGTAGAGGATTTTCCTACACCAGCTGACACCTATATTGCAACATTTGGTGGAGAGAACAGTGAAGGCGATGAAGTCGAAGGTGTCCTCACTGACCCTTTTTATGTAGAAAATGAAGATGATAAAGGTCTTTTTTGGCAAATTTTGGAATCCCTTAAAAGAGTTTTTGCCGGATTTACCTTAGCATTGATTGTCGGGGTTCCTTTAGGACTTTTTATAGGAATGAGTAAAAATGCACAATATGCTTTTGATCCCTTTATACAGATATTTAAACCGGTATCGCCATTGGCATGGTTACCCCTGTTGCTTTTTATCTTCCAAGATATCAATATGACAGCGATTTCAACCATTTTTGTTACCTCCATTTGGCCGATTATCATCAACACGGCACTAGGAGTACGCTCTGTTAATGAAGACTATATGAACGTTGCTAAAGTACTAAGATTTACTCCAATGGAGAAAGTTGTTCAGATTATTCTGCCTGTGGCTGTTCCGTTTATCTTTACAGGAATGAGACTCTCACTGGGGATTGCTTGGTTGGTTATTGTCGCTGCTGAGATGCTTACCGGTGGTATTGGTATTGGTTTTTGGATTTGGGATGAATACAACAACTTGGCATATCACAACATTATCATCGGTATTATTATCGTTGGTGTCGTCGGATTTATTTTAGACTTGATAATGGGTAGAATTGCCGACTATTTTGACTATACAAAAAAAGGAAGAGCGTAATGGGTGAGCAAAAGTTTTTACACTTAGAGAACATAGAGAAGAGATTCCCCATTCCGGGAAAAGAGGACTACATCGCTGTAACCAATGTGAACTTAGAGATTAAAAAGAATGAAATTATCTCCATCATTGGACACAGTGGTTGTGGTAAATCTACTTTGCTGAACATGATTTCAGGACTGGACAAAGAGACAGGTGGGTACATCTTTTTAAAAGGAAAAGAGATAAAAGGACCAGGCCCGGACAGAGCCGTGGTTTTTCAGAACCACTCATTGCTTCCTTGGCTAAGTGTCTATCAAAATATTGAAATGGCTGTAAAAAAAGTAATGCCGGAGCTTAGTTCTCCTGAATTGAGAGAAAGAGTAGAACGCTATGTCTCTATGGTCAACCTTGACCATGCCAAAGACAAACTGCCCTCTGAAATATCAGGAGGTATGAAACAGAGAGTTGGTATTGCACGTGCCTTATCTATTAGCCCCGATGTGTTGTTAATGGATGAACCTTTTGGAGCCTTAGACTCACTAACCCGAGCCAATCTTCAAGAGCATCTCATGCGTATTCAACAAAGTGTTGAAAATACGGTGATTATCATTACGCACGATATTGATGAAGCTGTACTCTTAAGTGACCGAGTCATTATGATGACCAATGGACCGGAAGCGACCATTGGTGAAATTTTAGAAGTAAATTTAGAGCGTCCAAGAAACAGAGTGGAACTTCAACATGACCCGGAGTATATTCGGTGTCGTGAGGCAATTTTGAGTTTCCTTTATGAAAAATTTGCTAAGGAGGATGAATAGTCCTCCCCCCCCTTTAGTTTGTTACCCAGCATTTACTCTTTTTGCGTATACTACAGTATGATAAAAATATTGATGATAGAAGACGACAAAGAGATGGCAGAACTGATAGGTGAGTTTTTAGCACGACACAATATATCTGTTAAAAACTACGAAAATCCTGAACTGGGTCTCTCTGCACTCAATATACTACCCTATGATTTACTGATTTTAGACCTCTCTTTACCCAATATTGATGGACTAGAGGTGTGCCGTTTGGTACGTGAGAAGTACGATATCCCCATTATTATCTCTTCGGCTCGTTCAGACATTGCTGATAAGACAGCTTGTTTTTACATGGGGGCTGATGACTACTTACCCAAACCCTATGAATCCCAAGAGCTTCTACTGCGTATCCACTCGGTACTTCGCCGTTACAATAAACAACCTACCCAACAAGAGGAGCCACAAGGGATGTTTACACTTGACGAGAAGCGTCATGAGATTAGCAAAAGTGGTGAGCTTATCTACTTTACCAATGCCGAATTTGAGATTATGGCGTACTTTATCAAGAAAAAAGGGTTTCTAATAAGCCGTGAAGAGATTTTAACCAATGTGGAGTCAATTAGTTATGAGAGTTCGCTCAAAAGCATCGATGTGATGATCGGTCGCCTACGTGCCAAAATAGAGGAGAACCCCAAACAGCCCAAACACATTATCTCAATTCGTGGGTTAGGATACAAGCTTGTCAATGAATAAACATTCACTGATTGTCCACATCTCACTCTTTTTTGTGGTGCTACTCATCATCATCAACAGCCTCTTTTTTGTTCAATATCAACTTGAATCCAAACAGGCAAAGGAGGTACTGATCAAACGCTTTCATGAGGCTGAGCGTATTTTACATCGACGAGGAGGACCCCCTCCTCATGAGAGGGAAGATAGACTTCAAACACTTTTAGGCATGGAGTTTATCGATGAGGATGAGATAAAAAGGGTAATTTCCAAAAAAATAATTGTCCAACAAGCCGAATTAACCATCCATCAGGATGCTCATTACCTCTACTATGTTCACCCTGGAAGACATGATGACATCATGGCTCTACGCTACAAAAATGAAAAAAAAGAGGAGATAAACTCTCTTATTTTTGCTCTACTCATTAATGGATTACTTTTTCTCTTCTATCTCTATATTGTTAAAAAACTACAGCCTTTACAACGACTCAAAAGTAAAATTTTGCAATTTTCTGAGGGGGAATTAGAGGTTTCTATCCCACAAAAAGGGAAAGATGAAATCTCCGAAGTCGCTAATGAGTTCAACAACGCCATTAGCAAAATCAAAACCTTACAAGAGTCACGCAACCTCTTTTTACGCAATATTATGCATGAGCTAAAAACCCCCATTGCCAAAGGGAAACTCATTACCGATTTGATGGATGATGCTAAAAACCAAGAGCGACTGCAACGGATATTTTCGCGTTTTGAGTACCTTTTAGGAGAGTTCACCAAGATAGAACAGGTCACCTCAAATGCATTAATTGTTAATAAAAATAAGTTTAGAGTGGTCGATATTTTAGATAATGCCTTTGATATTTTACTCATAGAAAGTTCTGCTGTTGATGTAGAAATTAATGCCAACTTAGAGATAGAAGCCGACTATGAACTGATGTCGATAGCTTTTAAAAACCTAATAGATAACGCATTGAAGTATGGAACGGATAGAACAAAGATTATGATAGATGAAACAGCTGTTACCATTGAATCATTTGGAGAGGTGTTAGAGAACAGCTCCTTTGAGATAGCCTTTAACCGTGCTTTTGAAGACAGCTCTAAAGGCTTGGGTTTGGGGCTTTATATTACGCATCATATCGTTAAGAGGCATGGATTTAAATTGGATTATACTTGGACTAACGGGGTTAATCGGTTTCAGATTGATTGTTAATTTGTTACCAACCGTTTACTTTTTATTACCCACTGTTTGACTTAGCTCTGTAAAATTGGAAATTAAAAAATTCCAAGGAGAATACGATGAAAAAAATAGCGATAGTGCTTCTATTGATGATGGGTACTTTTGTTTTTAATGGATGTGGAAGTACAACAACTTCAAACGATAGTAGTGATACAACTCTTGAAACCAATACCACAACAACAATAACCGATACCGATTTTGAAACAACCGACTGGACAGAGGAGACACACAGTAAAAGTGTTAACCCAAATTATACAGAGGTTTTCAGTGATACCAAAGTCAAACGACTGGACTTTGTGGTAACCAGTGAACGTTGGCAGAGTATGCTTAATGACATGACGGCTACTTACGGTACGTTTGGAAGTAGTTCTAAAAGCAGTAGTCTCATTGACACCGATGAAGACCCTATTTTTGTTCCAGCCGAGGTCTATTACAATGGCAAACAGTGGTACCGTGTCGGTATTCGCTTTAAAGGGAACTCTTCGCTACAGAGTGCGTGGCAGAGTGGTATTTTGAAACTCTCGTTTAAAATGGATTTTGATGAGTTTGAAGATGACTACCCACAAATTGATAACCAACGCTTCTATGGGTTTAAGAAGTTCTCTTTGAAAAATAACTATGAAGACAGTTCATTTGTTCGTGAAAAAGTTGCTGCTGATGTCTTTAAAAATGCTGGAATGGCTGTATCACATACTGCCTTTTACCAACTCTATGTTGACCATGGTGATGGGGCTGAGTATTTTGGACTCTATACTTTGGTTGAAGAGGTTGATGGAGAAGTACTCGACACACAATTTACAAGCGATGATGGAAACCTCTACAAACCAGAAGATGAAGATGGCTCACAATTTATAGAAGGTACGTTTACTGAATCTGCATTTGAAAAGAAAACCAATGAAGATGAAGCAGACTGGTCAGATATCCAAGCCCTCTTCGCAGCCCTACATGATGGTACCCGTACCAGTAATGCTACGAAATGGAGAAGTAACTTAGAAGAACTATTTGATGTGGATGTCTTTTTAAAATATTTGGCTATCAATGGAATCATCCAAAACTGGGACACCTATGGAGTGATGCCACACAACTACTACTTGTATAACAATCCAGAGAATGGTAAATTGACATGGATTCCATGGGACAACAACGAAGCCCTGCAAGATGGAAAAAATGGTGGTGCATTAAACTTAGACTTCTCTAACCTAAACTCTAGCGAATGGCCATTGATTGCCAAAATATATGCTGATGAGACCTATAAGGCACAATATGACAGCTATTTGCAAGAGGTAATAGAGAATGCCTTTAATGTTGATACCATACAAGCAAGTTACGATACCTATTCAACATTGATTCAATCCTATGCAATCAGTGAGAGAACAGGATACAGTTTCTTAGGCAGTAACAAAAGCAGTGAGTTTACACAAGCCATTAGTGAGCTAAAAAACCATGCGACTAGCCGTGAACGTGCTGTTGAGAGTTACCTAGATTAAACTTATACGTTTACCTCACTCCCACCAATAGAGACTGGAAAGATTTTTTCACAGTCTCTGCGATTAGGATGAACAGCTCACATGAGAAACACCTGATTACTTATTTCTAGTTGTACTTAGTTTGAGTGGTACTAGGAATGTCTCAACCACGAGGTGATAACATCTGCATCAACTCTTTATCTTTTAAAAGCAACATATTCACAATCTCATTGAGATTTTTCTTTTGATCTTTTGCTAATTTTGCTACAAAACTTTCCACCTCCGGCTCAAGATAAATTGGCAGGTGAAATACGGCATCTTCATTGTAAAACTTTCCTCTAACACCTTTTGAAAAATCATATTCTGCTTCCATAGTCTAGCCCTCCTTGTATATTTGTTGTTCTTTTTTAGTTGCTTTTCTAGCACTAATAATACGAATGTTAGTATTTTCTTTATCTATTGAAATAAAAGTGTGAATGACCACTAAAGTACGTGTTACACTATCCATCCCAATTGTTATCCACCTCTCTTCAGAATCACTATGCTTTTCATCATAAAGAGAAATAGCTCTCTTATCTTTAAAAACAGAAGTAGCATCTTCAAAACCAATCTTATGTTTGGTCAAATTCGTTTTAGCTTTATTAAAATCCCATTCAAAACGATAATTTATCAATGATTAGCCTTTTAGATGTTTGAAGTTATTATAACATAAACTATTCTAACTCTAATACAATATTAATTTGCTAATTATCTATGAATACTTGTTACCAACCATTTACTTTCAGTTACCCACTGTTTGACTAAAAACTCTATAATGAGATTATCAAAACAACTAAAGGATACCAAATGAAAAAAATCATTACCACATTAGCTATTTTCGCACTGACAGCCAGTTTTGCACAAAATGGAAAACCACCTAGAGGTGGCAAAGGTGGAACACCACCACAAGAGGCAATTATTGCTTGTGAAGGTGAAGAAACCAATGCAACCTGTACAATGGAAACACCAAGAGGTGACACATTAACGGGAACCTGCCAAAACACTCCTGATAAGAAGTATTTTGTTTGTATGCCTGATGATCATAAAGAACATCAAGATCGAAAAAAAAATATGTCTGAATAGTAAAATTCATAGAGGGAAGCATTTGATGCTTTCTCTCTTTAGAAAATCTATATTCTTAAAAAATTTTCCCCTCAAGTTTACATTCAACTATCTTCTTTCTTCTTCTCAAATAAATAATAATCCAATGAGAATTTACCGGCTCCATGAGAAGCAAAGATGAAAAGAAATAAGAAATAATAAAGTGGTATCTCAAAACCGTTATTTCCTGCAGAAAACCCATGTACCAAATGCACGGTGGTAATGGCGACTACCATCACCACCATAAGTGGTACAGATATAAGCCGTGTGAAGAGTCCAATGGTTAAAAGTATCACTCCAAGTAACTCCGTAGTTGCTGCCATATAGGCATTTACCATAGGAAATGGTATTCCTATACTTCCAAAAAAGTCGGCTGTACCTTTCATATTGCTCCATTTCATTACTGCCGGATTCAAGAAACCATAAGCAACTGCAAGTCTGGCTAAAAGTAAAGAGAGCGATTGAAAATTTTGTAAAATGTTTTTTGAGAAGGTGTAAATTTTGTTAAGCATAATGTATCCTTTTTTATTAAATTAAAATATAATTATATCATTTTA